>JBEKQY010000043.1:0-42690 GCA_049519235.1 Candidatus Korobacteraceae bacterium
CTCGCCCATTGTGCTGGAGCATTTCAACCTACAGAAGCCGCTGAGGATCATCCGCAGCGTGATGGTGGTATTCGTGATTCTAGGCGTGCTGCTTTCGACGCTGCACCAGTCGTCGCTGGGCACGCTGTATCTCATCATGCCCAACAAGCTCCATCCCTTCTGGTGGAGCCCGCTGTTGCCGGTCTTTTTCTTTATCTCGGCGATTGCCGTTGGCCTGGCGATGACCATCTTCGAGTCGTCGATGAGCTCCAAGTACTTTGGCCGTGAGCTGGAGCTGCCGATTCTCCAGGACCTGGGACGCGTGCTGGTGGTGGTGCTGGCGCTGTATGGCATTCTGAAGTTCGAAGATTTGTATCACCGTCACGTGCTGGGCCTGGTCTTCGTATCGGGTTACGAGCAGCGCTTCTTCCTGCTGGAGATCTTCCTGTCCGTGCTGATTCCGCTGGGCATGTTGTTGGTGCCGAAGATCCGCGAAAGCGCACAGGGTCTGTATCTGGCGGCGGTGCTGACGTTGCTCGGCTTTGTAACCAACCGGCTTAACGTCACCATCACCGGAGTGGAGAACGCGGTCGGCGGGCGCTATGCGCCGAAGTGGACGGAAGTTGTGATCACCGCCATGTTCGTCGCGCTGGGCTTCGCCATCTTCGGCCTGGCGGCAAAATACCTGCCTATCTTCCCTGAGGAGAAGGCGCACGTCCCGGCACTGCGCAAACCGGAAGTTGCAGGGCGAGAATTTGCGGTGCCTGTCCATGCCAGTGACTGACAATTCGAGCGGGGGTTGCGCTGCAAGAAAGCAGGGGAATGCCGTTTCGACGCCTCGGCGCTGGTTTCAGCGGCAGGGGCAGAGCATCAGCGCAAAACTGATGGCATCGATTTTTGTTGTCTTGATTATCATCTTCTCCCTCCTCGGATACTTCAGCATTCGCGACCAGCGCAAACATCTGGAAGACTCCGCCCTGGTCAGCGCCGAGCAGCAGAGTGACGTGCTGCGGCGCAGCGCTTCCCGCTACATGCTGCGCAACGACCGCATCGGCCTTTACGAAATGATGTTGAACATGGCCGATCAGCCGGGCATGGTTCGGGTTCGCATCATGAATCCGCAAGGGGTCATCAGCTACTCCACCGCGCCGGCGGAAGTGGGCACGATGGTGAACAAGAGCGCGGAGGCCTGCTATGGTTGCCATGAAAAGTCCAGGCCGCTGGCACGCCTGAACCGCTCCGACCGCTTCCGGGTTTATCGTGCCGACGGTTCGCGGGTACTGGGCGTTATCACCCCAATCGAAAACGAGCCGGCCTGCTCCAATGCAGCTTGCCATGCTCATCCGGCCGGCCAGCAAATTCTGGGCGTGCTCGACACCAACCTCTCGCTCGCCAAAGTCGATCAAGGTCTGGCGCACGAGAGCCGTGAGATGGTCGCCTCCATGGCACTGGCTCTCATCGCGGTGGTGTTCCTGAGCGGCCTCTTCGTCTGGATCGTGGTGCGCAATCCGCTCCGTGAACTCAAGACGGGCACGGAGCGCATTGCCAGCGGCAAACTCGGCTACCAGATTCCCGTGCGCTCACGCGACGAGGTCGGCGAACTGGCGCAGTCCTTCAACGACATGAGCAACCGGCTGCAAGTAGCACAGGCGGAGATCACCGCCTGGGCGCGCACCCTGGAAGAGCGCGTCGAGGAGAAGACGCGCGAGCTGACGCAGGCCTATCAGCGTATGTTGCAGGTGGAGAAGATGGCGACCATCGGCAAGATGGCCGCGGTGGTGGCGCACGAGATCAACAACCCGCTGTCGGGAATCCTGACCTACTCCAGACTGGTGAAGCGCTGGATCGAGAAGAACACCATGACCTCGCCGAAGCAGGATGAGATGAAAGGCTCGCTCGATTTGATCGCCAGCGAGAGCAAGCGCTGCGGCGAGCTGGTGAAGAACCTGCTGAGTTTCTCGCGGGTGTCGCCTATGAACCTGGCGTGGTGCGACCTGAACCAGGTGATCGACCGCTGTGTGCGGCTGGTGCAGCACAAGCTGGATATGAGCGGCATTCAGCTCAGCCTCCATCTGGAGGCGGAGTTGCCGCCCGCGCATTGCGATCCGGCGCAGATTGAGCAGGTCGTACTCGCCATGGTGATCAACGCCATCGACGCCATGCCGCAGGGAGGCAATCTCTGGATCAGCACCCGCGTCATCGCCGGCTTCGCTATGGAACTCGTCATCCGCGATGACGGCATCGGAATTCCCGAGGAGCATCTGGCGCACATCTTCGAGCCGTTTTACACGACGAAGGAGTCAGGCGGCTCGGGGCTGGGGCTGGCCATCAGTCAGAACATCGTGGAGCGCCACGGCGGGCACATCGAAGTGCAGTCGGTTGTGGGCGAAGGAACAACGTTCAACATCGTGCTGCCAATTGACAGCCAGAGACCTGCGGTCACGGCCGAAGCTGATCGCACGCCGCTTGAGGTGAGGTAGAAAAATGACGCAAGGCAAACTGTTAATCGTTGACGACGAACTCAGCGTGCGCGATTCGCTGGCCAAGTGGTTTGCAGAAGAAGGCTACGAGGTGGCGACGGCGGAGAGCGCGAGCGAGGCGCTGACCCGGGTCGCCGAGCAGAGCTTCGATGTCGGCCTGGTCGATATCAAGATGCGCGGCACCGATGGCATCGAGTTGCAGCGGCGGCTGCACGAAATCCATCCCGACATGCTAGTCATCATCATGACCGGCTACGCCTCGGTGGAAACGGCGGTTGCCGCGCTGAAGAACGGCGCTTACGACTACGTCAACAAGCCGCTCGATCCCGACGAGATCGCTCACCTGGTGGCGAAGGCCATGTCGCATCGCCGCACCCAACAGGAAAATGTGCGGCTGAAAGAGACGGTCGCCGAGATTGCCCGCCCCTCTGACATCATCGGCCAGAGCGCGGCCATGAAGCACGTCTTCGACGCCATTGAAACCGTCGCTCCCACTGATGCGACGGTCCTGGTCACGGGCGAGAGCGGCACCGGCAAAGAGTTAGTGGCGCGCGCAGTCCATGCCGGCAGCCCGCGGCGCTTCCATCCCCTGGTGGTCATTCACTGCGGCGCGCTGACCGAGACGCTGCTGGAGAGCGAACTCTTTGGGCATGAGAAAGGCGCCTTCACCGGCGCGCAGTATCGCAAGAAGGGCAAGTTCGAGATCGCTGAGGGCGGCACAGTTTTCCTGGATGAGATCGGGGACATCAGCCTGAAGACCCAGACTGACCTGCTTCGGGTGTTGCAGGAGCGCGAGATTGTGCGCGTGGGTGGCAATCAGACCATCAAGGTTGATTTTCGCGTGGTCGCAGCGACCAACAAGGACCTGGAACAGTTAATCGAGGAAGGCAAGTTTCGTCCTGATCTGTATTACCGGCTGAATGTTTTTCACATCGAGATACCGCCGCTGCGGGAGCGCCGGGAAGATATTCCTGCGCTGGTGGACCATTTTGTGCGCAAGTTTTCGCAAGAGATGAGCAAAAGGATCACCAGCGTCTCACCCGCCGCCATGAACGCGTTGCAGCAGTACAACTGGCCGGGCAATGTGCGCGAACTGGAAAATGCGGTCGAACGGGCGATGGTGGTCGCCCAGGAGCCGGAGCTGCGCGAGCAGGACTTCACCGTGAAGGCGAAGAACGGCGCCGGTCTGGGCATCGGCGATGTTCGCAGTTTGGATGACGTGGAGCGCGCGCACATTCTGCGCGTGCTGGACGACTGCAGCGGCAATCAGACGCGGACGGCAGAGATTCTTGGCATTGACCGCGTAACCCTGCATCACAAGTTGAAGAAATATGGATGGAATAAGAAAGAGAAAGAGCAACTAGCAACTAGCAACTAGCAACTAGCTAAAGGCAAAAGCTATGAAGGACTTTCGTCAGCTGAAAGTATGGGACAAAGCTCACGCACTCACACTTGGCATCTATCGCGCCACTTCTGATTTTCCTCGCGAGGAACTGTTTGGCATCACGAGCCAAATGCGCCGATCCAGCGCTTCGATCGCCGCGAATCTGGCGGAGGGTTGCGGTCGCACAGGCGATGGTGACTTCCACCGGTTCCTTAGTACCGCTGCCAGTTCAGCCGTCGAGTTAGAGTATTTTCTCCTGCTCGCGCGCGATTTGAACCTGGTTTCAATAGATACATACGATCAATTGCGCGATAGAGTTCTGGAAGTACAGCGCATGTTGGCGTCCTTACTGCGGACGGTTGATACGGCCCGAAAGAGAAGGCAACGAGCTTAGCTAGTTGCTAGTCGCTAGTTGCTTCTTCCGATGAAACGCCTCCAACTACTCCCGATTGGCAGTCCTGACGGGCAACTGCTGGAGCGGGTCGCGCAGGCGCTCTCGGAGAAGTTTCGTGTGCGAGCTGAAATACTTGGGCCGGCGCTCGATCCCGCCTTTGCGCTGCACGCCGAACGACAGCAGTATCACTCTTCCGAGATTCTGGGCAGCATGCAGCGCTATATCAGCGGAAGCACCTGGCGGCTGGTAGGAATCACGCAACTGGACTTATACATTCCGATTCTGACGTTTGTTTTCGGCGAGGCGCAGTTGGGCGGAAGGTCAGCGATTGTGTCCTATCATCGCCTGCAACAGGAATTCTACGGGTTGCCGCAGGACACGGACCGGCTGGCCAATCGTCTTCTGGTCGAGTCGGTGCACGAGCTGGGGCACACCTTGCGACTCACCCATTGCCACGACTATCAGTGCGCCATGGCGCCTTCGCACGCCGTGGAATGGATCGACATTAAGGACAGCGGTTTCTGCCAGGATTGTCTGGCACGGGTTTTGGAAGCCGTGTAAACGCAGACAGCGCGGGCCTCACCCTCACGCGCCAAGTCACCCCACAAACGCCGCTTCACCGCTTGCTGGGTTTGGGCTCATCGCTCCATTTCCCGCTGAACAGATGGCCGCGGTGCTCGGCCACCATTGCGGTTACGGCCATTACGCCCATCACCAGGAAAATCGCGAAGAAAACCACGGCAATCACCAGAACTGGCATACTGCACCTCTGAGGGCATTGTGCGGCGGGAATAAACCTCAGTCCGTGATTAGGGTCACAGGTGGGTGTGAGGTTGAACGGGCAAGACGCTGCCGCGGCCTCAGCACGCGGGCATCGGGCAGTAAAGGACTCCCTTGCAACCGGCGCGGCCTGACGCTCCGCCAGCTTAGCTCAGATCGGCGATCTGCGCATCCAGACTGGCGAGGGTGCGCCGCAGCAATTCTGAATAGCGTTCGCTGCCGCTGCTTTCCAATTGTTGAAGGATGCGCTTGCGCGAGAGCAGCAAGTCATTCTTCTTCTGGGTTGTTTGCCGGTCGGCAGCGGAGAACAATTGGTCTTGATTTGTTGCAGGTCCGGAATCAGCTTCTTGGATTTGAGCTTCTACAGATTTACTTTCCCAACCACGAGCCATGCCTCCATTATAGCGCCGCCAGCGCTTTTCCGATCACGTGAAAACTGTGTGAATGGGGAAGCAGAATCAACCGCAGTACGGGACCCGCGGTAACGCCAAGAACGGAACTTGCGGACACGGTCGCGGTTCAATGGGCAAACGTGCCCTATCTGACCAAGCCCCGCGCAATCTCACCATAGTAGTCTCTTCCTTCGGCCGACTTGATGGCATCGAAAATTCCCCGCTCTGCTTCGCGGCTGTGGGCTATCACATGAAGATTGTTCTCTTCCAGGAGGGACAAAGCACAGGCTTCGGTCATTCCCCAATAATTCGTGGGATCCGCATTCTTGGTGGCCCGGGGATAGAACAGCATGAACGGGCGCCGGGCCATCTCTGACGGAAGTTCGTCATCAATAATGATGGTTTCCATCAGAAGCCGGGCGCGGAGTTTCATCAGGTGGAACACAATGTCCAGAGCGCGCATTGGGTCGGGCAGGTGGTACAGCAGGCCCAGCATCAGAACAATATCGAATTGACCATACTTTTCCGGCGCCAGGTTATAGATGTTTTCGTGAACCAAATTCAATCGTGAGCCGAGAATCTGTTTAGCTACCGGGAATCCGGTCCGCTCGGCCGGAATGTAGTCCACAGGAACGACCTCCGCAGCCCCGCGCCGCTCGCATTCGAAGGAGAAGAACCCATCCCGCGCCCCGATGTCCAGTACACGCAGACCACGCATGTCAAGCGGCAGATTGAGCTCGGCCAGCACTGCGCGAGAACTTCTTTCTCCGACAGTGACGAAGCCCGGAGCGAACTCGAATTCGTGATACCAGTAGGGAACGGAGTCGATCATGCGGCGAAGATCCATGTATACGATGATACCGTGCTGGGTACGGGGTCCCATAGTCCATTTCATTGCGCCGCGCTGGGTTCCACACCGCTGCCAACCGCTTACCGATTTTCCACCCCCACGGTAATCCAGAATTGGGCTCGCGGCATTCCCTGGCGGAGTAAAATTGTCAGAGGCCATGGCCGACCTGTTCACAGCTCCGCAGCAGGAGACGCAAGAGCGGAACTGGACGCCTTTTGTTATTGGGCTGGTCGCAGTGCTGGTGGTCGTCGGCATTATCGCCGTGCTGACCCGCCATAAGAGCGAGAGCGCGTCGCCTCCGAATCCTTATGCGGCCAAGCTGCAAATCTCGAATCCCAAGCTGAGCGCGGCGGAGAACTACGTCGGCGGCACGGTCACCTATCTTGACGTCAACATCACCAACACCGGTGACCAGGCGCTGACCGGCGCCGACATGAAGCTGGTGTTCAAGAACTCCCTGGACCAGGTGGTGCAGAGGGAGACGATAGCGCTGCACGTTTTGGTCGAGAACCAGATGGGCGGCTATGCCGACCTGGTTGACCTCAGCCGCTCGCCCATCGGACCAGGCCAGAGTAAGACCGTGCGCAAGACGCTGGAGCACATCTCGGCCGACTGGAACCAGAGCTACCCGGAAATGCAGTTGGTGGACCTGCAGTTGAAGTGAGTACGCGGCCGCACTCCTTGGCGCCCGGTGATGTCTCCCCGGCCTTGCCGCCGATGACCGGAATTTGTTTGGTGAGGCCGTAATCCGGATCGCAGGACGTTCTTCGATCTTACGTGCCCCTGACGACGACTCCCGGCGCCGGGAATTTCAGCTCTTTGTGAAAGACCTGAAAGTTGTCACTAACGTGCTTGCCGAGCGCGATGTAAGCTCGCCTAAAAGAAGGATTGAAGAAGTTTGCTTTTCGGTTCATATTGGTGCCGAGCAGAATTGTATTGGCTTTGCCGTCGGGCCACGGGGTGAATGTTGTCTCCAGAGCTAGAACACATCCGCTACGAAGTGGAAAGGCTGACGCGTGGGTGGGCTGAGTCCGACTGGAACCACGCTCTCCCGGGCAAGTGGACGTCGGCCCAGATTCTGGAACATCTCCGCCTGACCTTCACCGGTACCAGCAAGGGCATTCTCAATGTGATGAAAGCCGGAAAGCCGCTCGGGAGCAAGCCGACGTTGGCGGATCGATTCCGAACGTTGTGGGTGGCGAAGCTGGGCCGGATGCCGTCAGGACGCATCTCTCCCCAACACGCCGTTCCGAAAAACGGCCTGGACAAGGATTCATTGCAGCGCTTCTATGATGCACTGGTGGCCATGGATGCTAGCCTTGCCGATGCCGAGCGACGGTTCGGCGGCAGCGTCAAACTGCTCGATCATCCCTTCCTCGGACCCCTCAGTGCCAAGGAGTGGCGTCAGTTTCACCGTAGCCACGCCAAGCATCACGTGAAGCAAATAGCAAGGCGAATGCAGTAGGTGGGTTCTGGTTCACCGGATCGGGAGTTTTCGCATTAGATCTTTCGCAGGTACCAATTCCACACCGTTTGACCAAGGAATATGGCGGCCAGGGAACAGACGCCGAGAACTACCCCAAACGGGATTTCGCGACTAAGAAACGGTCCCTTGTCCTGCAGACGACTCCCAGCAGCGGAGCGCAGAAAATAACCAACAGGATGAGCTTCACGCCGAGAAATGCGCCTGACATGGCCATCAGAGCAATGTCGCCAAATCCCAGACCGTGCTTCTTGCGAACGACATAGTACAAGGCCCACGCCAGATAAAAGAAGCCCGCACCCACCAGACCACCGAGCCCGGAATCAAGCAGCGAAAGCCCATGGACGTTCTGCACCTGTTTTCCATGGATGCGCAGCAAGAGTGCTGTGCCTGCGTAGTCCGTCGGGACGATCCAGGAGAAGACCAGCCCCAGGACGATGCCCGAATAAGTAAATTCCCGCGGCAGCAGACCGGTCTGGGCGTCCATGAAGATAAGTCCGATAAGCAAGAATCCGAAGACGCAGAACTTCAGTGTCAGCAACGTCCAACCAAACGACAGGTAACAAGCCGTGAACAGCACACCAGTCAAAAGCTCGACTGCTGGATAGCGGGCCGAAATGCGTACGTCGCAATGGCGACAGCGGCCGCGCAGCGCGAGCCAACTGACAAGAGGGATGTTATCGTGCCAGCGGAGGGGAGCGGTGCAGGCGTCGCAGTGCGACGCGGGAGAAATGATCGACTCGTCGCGCGGAATGCGGCTGATACAAACGTTCAGGAAGCTGCCGAACGCCAATCCGGCAACGAACAGTACGGACTCCAGCATTCGATCCAAAGCGTTCAGGCGAAATCCTTGTCTACACCGATTGCGGAATTTAGTGTAGTCCAGCGGGCTCGGGTAGAGCGGCGCTTCAGACCGGGGTCCCCGGCACGGCGCCGCTCTTGCGCGTGCTGGGGTGGAGCGTCGCGTCCGACGCGAACAAACAAATCGTCTGGAGCCGCTGCGGTAATTTTCAATGACCGCAGCGGCTCCAACCTTATAGGGTAGGGCAATCTTGGACGCCAGCCTGAAGGCTGGCTCTACCCGGTCTACTAACTCTAAAACCGGCCAGGCTCGGGGCGTGGCTGGTTGCGGCAAATTCATGCCGCTTCCAGCGCCCGCGCCCGAACGACCGGCTAAGAAAGCGGTGGGCGTGCGGAATCGCGGTCGTTTGTACCCTGCGGCATAACCGTCAACGCGTTAATGATCTGGAAGGTAAGCACCGCTTCCGGAGCGAGTTTGATCTGCTGGCCTTTCTTGGCGGCGGCCACTCCTGTTCCCGCGCCCGCGCCGCTGGCCGCGCCGATCGCGGCGCCCTTGCCTCCGCCGATTAGCCCACCCAGGACCGCACCCGCAACCGTGCCGGCGCCAATCTTGGTTGCCGTGCTCTTGCCTTTACCCTTTCCCTGCTGTGACCATTGATTAGTCTGAATGTTATAAGTTTTTCCATTCACCGAGAGCGAAATCAGTTCCAGCGTTAGGACGGAATTTCCCGCGAACCGCCCGGCGCTCTGAACGGCCGCCACGTGGCCGACAACGTCTGCGCCCTTCGGAATGACGGTCACACCGCCTACCACAATCGGCGTACTGAGAGAACCATGAAACGTGTCGCCAACCTGGTTGCGCTCCGAGTCAAGTGGATCGTTAAGTCGCACCGAGAGCTGGGTGCCGGCCGGAATCGTGACTGGCTGCGGAGGAGGCGGAGGTTGGGGTGGCGGAACCTCCTGCGGCGGAGGCTCCTCGCTCACCGGAGGGGTATTGTTCGCCTGCTGGTTATCAGTGGAGGAGTTGTCCGGCTGGCTTACGGTCTTGTGGTGATGGCGAGTCTTCGCAACTTGACTCGGCTTCTTCGGGTGCGGCGTTGGCGCCGGCTGTTGCCGGACAGGAGCCGGCGGCGCCAATTGCGCCTGCTGTACCTGTAAATTGTTGATGACTGTCCTGACGCCGTCGATTGCGCCGGCATCGTTGGCGGCGGCGGTGCGCTCGGCATCGCTGGCCACATCGCCGCTCAGGGTGACGATTCCGTTGGCGGCTTGCACACTGATCTGGCGGCTCTGGATTGCCTGATCACTGTAGATCTTGTTTTGTACATCGCTGGCCACCTGGGCGTCGGTACGCTCCGGCTGGCGTGAGCATCCCGCTAATACCATGAGGCCCAGAACCAGCGCCAAGGCGACATACAAGGGCCCTTTGGTCCTCATCACTTCTCCTCTTGATCGACTTACAAGAATGAAACCCTGCGCGCTGGAGCTGTCGCTCCGCCGCTCAAAATCCCACTGGAACATAGACGGCGGTTTGCCGGCAACGAAAGCCCGGCCGCAGCCCGCAGGCCGCGAGGAATCGATTATGCCGGCGGCTCGGTCAGCCGATTATTGATCGCAAACAAGGCAAGCTCCAGTCGGCTGGCCACGCCGACCTTGTCGAAGATGTTGGTCAGGTGATGCTTCACCGTGTCCTCGCTGAGCGAGAAGCGGCGCGCAATTTCCTTATTGCTCAGGCCGGCAACGATGGTGGTGAGTATGTCCATCTCGCGCTTAGTCAGGCCATAATTGCGCGGAGTTTTTTCGCCGGAGGGATTGGTGCGCATGAATTCCACAATATCTCCCACCGCCTCGCGGCCAATCCAGTATTGCCCGAGCATGACGGTGCGGATGGCTTTCATCAGCAACTGCGTGGCAGCTTCTTTCATGACCACGCCGCGCGCCCCCAACTGCAGCGCCTGGACAATTTCCAGTCGCTCCACGGCCGCAGTAAGCACGATAATCTTGGTGGGCAGACCACCATCGCCATTGTTTGAGAGCTCGCGCAACACGTCCATACCGGAAACGCGCGGCATCGCCAGGTCGAGCAGGAGAATGTCGGGCTTTAGTTCCCGCGTCTGGGCAGCGGCTTCGGCGCCGTCGGCAGCCTCGCCCACGACTTCCAATTCAGCTTCGGCCTCCAGCAAACGGCGAAGTCCATCCCGGAAAATCGTATGGTCGTCGGCCATAACAATGCGCACTGACGGCTCTTTCTCATCCATAGGATTCATGTCCTTTCTGGGGAATTGTAATCTCCAACCTCGAACCGTGACCGGGAGTCGACTCGATCACCATATCGCCTCCGACGGCGCGTACCCGTTCCTTGATTATCGCGGGGCCGCGCCGCAGACCATCCAACTCCGTCAGGGTAAAGCGTCCCGTAAAAGGGAAACCCTTCCCATCATCGTTAATCACCAACTTCCAAAAGCTGTCCTGCGAGCTAAAGCGAACCATCGCCGAGTGGGCGCCACTGTGCTTACGGATGTTCACCAGGCCTTCCTGCACCACACGCGCCAATTCGCGGCAGGTGGCGTCGGGAGCCGTGACCTCCTGCAGTTCCGAGATAAAACGCACAGCGATGCCGGTATCCCTGGAAAAACGTTCCACGAGTTCGGCCATAAAGTCAAGGAGTTGATGCGGTCCGACATCGATGGGGCGCATGGTCTGCATCAGCTCGCGCAGGTTCAATACTTCCTGGCGAAGCAGTTCCTGTATCCGTCCCAGCTCCGCTGACACCTGGCACTCAGCGTTACGGCGGCGAAGTACGTCCACTTGCATCTCTATACCGATCAGGGACTGAATACTGGTGTCATGCAGTTCGCGCGCTACCCGGGCACGCTCTGTCGCCCCTGCTCGCGAGCGAAAACCGCGGAAGAGATACACCGAATATAGGGCCGGCGCTACCTGGCGCATAACGTTCTGCACAAACCGCAGCTCGTGTAAGCGTTGCCGTCCCAGGCGCGCATTGAGCAAGATGAGACGGCCACACCAATCGCTGCCCATCTCGTGGTTAACGGCCAGGAGGGAATCGGCGTCGGAAATCGGCATTTCCAGACCTTTGGTCTGGTCGATTTTCAGTCGCCGGCCCTCTTCATCAATAGCAGTAATACAGCAAGCTCCGTTAGGAGGACTGCGGCGCATGAAAAATGTATGCGGGTAATCCGGCATCATCTCGACTGTCTTATCTGCGGGAGCAATTTCGTGGAGCTGAATCGTGCAATCTGCTAAGGATGGAATTTCCCACTTAAAGGTTCGTCCGCTGCTGCTCTGGGCCGCAACCTCATAAATCGCCTTCCCATCGAAGACTCGTCCCAACTCTGAAAGGACGCTCTGTAGCACGGAGGCAAATCGATTGCCGACGCGGGCCAAGGAGAGAAGGTGATTGGTAAAAGCGATCTCAGCCCGCAATTGCTTTTCCGTCTCAGCCAGAAAACCCAGCAATGAACCTGCCATCAGCAGAAAGGCACAACGCATGACCAGCCGTGTGGGGTCGACGGGAGCAAACAGCAAGTCTCGAAGCGCCAAAGGGCCGTGCGCCACCATGAGCGCCTGGAACAACAGTAATGACGCGCTGATCAGCGCCGTGACCATGGTTTCCACAAAGCCCCAGCGGAAGGCCGCTGCGATTATGGCGAAAAGAAAAAGTAGGAAAAAGGTCGTATTGGGCAGCTCTGCAAACAAGCACAGCAGCGCCGGCCAGCCGACATCGTTCACTTGCGCAGAAACAACGAAGCCGCGTCCGGGTTCGCCGCCCACTTGCAGCCGGACAAGTAGCACCAGGCTGGCGATGACATAGCCGAGCAGCAAGACCAGTCCCACTCGGAAGTGCGCGGAGTTGTCTCCGAGGTGTACCAGCCAGGCCGCCAAAGACGTAAGTGCTACGGGAAGACGCGAGATCGCCAAAATGTGCTCCACCCGGACGCCCTCATACTCATCCTCCAGCCCAACGACTCGGAGTCGAGTAAGAAACCGCGGAGCAAAAGAAGCGCGCACGAAGAGTTTTCCTCAAGTACAACTGTGAACGTGCCCTGATTATGACACGAAAGCGCTATATGGCAAGTATGTTTTCCGCTTTGTAAAGGAGATTCCCTTTTGCGGTCACTGTTGGCAAAGCGATAGCCCAAGAGTGGTACAAATCATGCCCGGCTGTGCTCCCTGGCTGCGAGACGGGGTTACCGCAAGCTAGATTTGGGCTTGAGTTAAGAACAGCTTAGGCGCGATATGGCGTCGCAGACACCATTTCGCGAACCGAGCGGCCGCGTCTTGCCGTGGACTTTCGCTCCGATGAACCCAGGAAACTATCGTGCCGGTTTTATCCGGATGCAGTAGTAATTGGGCTTGTTCCGACCTTCGGAATCACACTTTCGGGTGCAAGAAGGTGCTTTGCCGAATGAAGTGTGGACAATGAGTTGATATTAATTGGGGATAGCTAGTCGCTTCTTTCTAGAGCGGTTTCCGAATTGCTGTATCCGCGAAGCTCGCGTAGAGCGGCGCTTCAGCGCCGCGCAAAGCCGTTCTCTTTTGTGAGGTTTTCCGCCCACTGCTCCGCAGTGGGCGGAAAACCTGAACTTTGGGGCGCAGCCCAGACGCGGACCTGAAGGTTCGCTCTACCCGGCTACACGTACGCTGAAACCGCTCTAGTCGCTCTTACCGCGCCAGCAACGCCACGCCACCCGCAACAAAGACTGCGGCCAGCCAGCGGCGATGGTCCACTCGTTCCTTCAGAAAGATTCGGGCGGCGAAGGTGTTGGCAATGAAGGTGAGCGATGCCGAGGCCGGCCCAACCACGCTCACATCGTCCCATGACAGCGTGACCAACAGGCTGAAGAACGCCAGCGCCATGAACAGCAATCCCAGCATGAAGCGCGAGCTGGAGACGACACGGCGCAGCACATGAAACACGCCGCGTGACTGACGAATCGCGCCCAGGTCACCAATCTCCTTCATCGCCCGCGATTGGAGGACATCTCCGGCAGTTGCGGTGGCGACGATGGAGGCGATGCCCGCCCAGATTACGGCTGTGGTCATACATCACCCCTGGTGCGCTCGTGGAGAGCGACCTGAATGGGCGAGGCGCCGGATTTTTCTTTGGGAGGATCATGCGCAGCTACGGTTAACGAAGGCCCGGTAGCCACGAAACCAACTCCCAGCGTGATCAGCCCAATCCCCAACCAATGTCCCGGCGTCACATTTTCATGCAGAAAAGCTCTTGCCAACAGCGCCATGAGCAGGTAGCTGAGCGCGGTCGCCGGCAGAACGTAGGTGAGATCAGCCCAGGAGAGCGCCGTGAGATAGCTACAGAAAAACAGAATCAGCAAACAGATTCCGGTGACAACCCAGGGATTCCAGAGTACGGTGAGCAGCAGGCGCCAGTTGGCGCTGGTGACAGCGCCAAAGTCCCGCATCCCGCGGCCCAGGCAAACATCGCCACACGCGCCGAAGACGACCACGGCCAGAAGGATTAGATACTTGCGGACGGTCACGCCAGCCTCTTATTCGGGGTCCTCGACGGGCCCTGGTGTTGGGCTCGTTGCGGTGATCACGCGCTGACCGATTCAGCCGTTGTGGGTTCGGCCCCCGTGCCCGTGCCTGCGGCTGGAGGTTGAGTAGCGGCCGAACTTTGCTGGTCGCGCGATTCCTTCACCGCACGATTGCGCAGGGCGCGCAGCTTCATGAACGACTTCGCCTCGGTGTACAGCCGCTTGCGGTCGGTCGCATTGAATGCGGCCCGCTTCACGATGCGGAAGATGGCTTTGGGCCGGAAATAGTACTCGTCGTAGAAACGATGCACCATCTCCATGATGTAGTCGCGCGAGATGCCGGGATACTCGATCATCGCCACCTGATGGCCCATCTCATCGACCATCTGCGTGCCTTCATTCAGAATGAAGCCGTTGGCTTTCGCGAAGTCGTAGAGCTCGGTCCCGGGATAAGCATGTGCCAACGAAACCTGGATGGTCTCGACATCCAGTTCCTTAGCGAAGTCGATGGTCTTGCGAATGGTCTCCTTGGTCTCGCCGGGCAGACCGAGGATGAAGTCGCCGTGCACGACCAGCCCAAGCTTCTTGCAATCGCGGGTAAAGTCGCGCGCGCGCTCGACGGTCGCGCCCTTCTTGATGTTCTTCAGGATCTGCTGGTCGCCGGACTCGTAGCCGACAATCAGCAGCCGGCAGCCGGCCTCCTTCATCGCCTTCAACGTCTGGTAATCCGTAGTTACGCGCGACGTGCACGACCACGTCAGGCCCAGCGGCTTTAGCTTCTCGCACAGCTCGATGGTGCGCGCCTTCTGAATGTTGAAGGTGTCGTCGTCGAAGAAGAATTCCTTCACCCAGGGCCAGTATTCCTTGGCCTTCGCCATCTCGTGCGCGACCGCGTCGGACGAGCGTTTGCGCCAGGGATGCCCGCTCAGCGTCTGCGGCCACAAGCAGAAGGTGCACTGCGCCGGGCAGCCTCGCGTGGTGTACAGCGAGACGAACGGATAGAGCAGGAAGGGAACGTTGTAACGGCGGGGATCCAGGTCGCGCTTGTAGACGTCTACAACGTCCGGCAATGCGTCCAGATCGGCGACCGCCGGGCGATCTGGATTGTGGACGATCTGACCCTTCTCGTCACGGTAAGAAACACCGAGAATTTCGCTCAGCGGCTTGCCGTTCGCATACTCGACGACCGCGTAATCGAATTCGCGGCGCACAACAAAATCAATCGCCTTACCTTCCTTGAGGGAAGCTTCCGGCAACGTCGTGACATGCGGCCCTACGAAAGCGATCTTCAGCTTCGGATTGGCTGCCTTCATGGCAGCAGCCAGCTTGATGTCCCCCTGAAACCCAGGAGTGCTGGTGAACAGCACCAGGAACTCGTACTCTTTGCCGATCTGGATGGTCTGCTGGGCGTCCACCTTATGCGGCGAAGCATCGAGCAGGCGCGATCCTTCCAGCATTCCAGCCGGATAGGCGAGCCACACCGGATACCAGTACGACTCGATTTCACGAGTGGCCGGCCAGCGCGAGCTCGCGCCGCCGTCATAGTTCTCGAAAGAGGGAGGGTTCAGAAGTAGCGTTTTCAAAGGCATAATCTACTAACTATCGTATCATCTGTCGGAGATGTGAGGAACCGCCGGGGCTTAACTGGTAATTGGCACTTAGCATTTGGCATTTGGCACTTAGCCAAAGCTCGGTCGCGGCAAGGGCGAAATGCTAAATGCCAAGTGCTAAGTGCCAAATGCCGGTGCTATTGTCCCGGCATCGCCCAATTCTCCAGTTCGCCGGTAAGCCGAAGCAGTTGCAACTGGGCGCGGCTGAGCTCGAACTCGGCATCAAGATAGGCGGCGTGCTTGTCGTCGCTATCCAACTCGGCGTTCTGCTCATCGCGGGTGTTGGCTTCGCCCGTCTGCACCTTGCCCTTTACCGCTTCCAGGTCGCCTTGCGAAACCTCCCATTCCAGCTTGGCCACATCGCGCGCCGCCGAAAGCTGGCGCAGCGAACGCTGTAGCTTCAAAGTGTCTTCCCGAACCCGGTCCTTGGCGAGCTCTGCTTGCTTCTTGGCGGTCAAGGCATCGGCCTCAGCTTCCTGGGCCCTGTCCTTCTGTATCGAATTGAAGATGGGAATCCTGAGGCTCATACCGCCGCTAAAGTTGTTGGCAGTATAGTTGCGGTAGTAAAGGTTGTAATTGTTAAACTTGGCCAAGTAGGCGTATTGCGAAGCCAAATCGACGGTCGGCATGTAAACCGCCTTGTGCTCACCGATAGCTCGCGCTTGTGCGGCGGCTACTTTCTGCTCCGCCAGCTTCACTGTCGGGCTATTGGCAACGGCGCGAGCCGGCAGATCGTCGTCCTGCGAGATCAATGGCATCTGAGGAATGGAGGCGGGCTCCGTGACAATGGAATCCGCGGGCATTCCCAGCAGATGCGCCAGGTGCTCGCGCAGCACGTCCGCCTGTCCTTCAGCTTCGGCGATTCGTAGTCGAATACGGGCGGTGAGAAGTTGACTCCTGCTGACCTCGAGTTTGCTGTCCACACCCTCCTGGAGCCGCTGCTCGCTGATATACTGCGCCTTCTCCGCCGCAGTCTGCGCTTCCCTCAACGCCTTGGTTTTCGCCGTCAGTTGATCCATCTCCTCATAGGTTAGTGCGGTGTCAAGAATCACCGCGTCACGCTTGTCTTGCGTATCCAGGGAAGTCGCCTTCCACTCGATCCTGGCCGCCTTGATGTCTTGCCGAAGCGAAAGATTGAATACCGACTGAAAGGAATTGAAGTTGACGACCGAAGGAGCGGATCCCGCCAAGGTGAGCGGAAAGCCATACGAATAGCCCAGCCCGGAACCGACGTTAACTTGGGGAATGTAGTTGGCGCGCGCTTCTTCGTATACCATGCGGGCACGCCACTGATTAATGGCGGCGATACCCATTACCCCGCTGTGCTGCAAAGCCAGTTCGACAGCATTGCGTAACGAAATTGGCGCCGCGGGAGCATCGGCTACGAGCGAAATTCCAGCCGTCGACAGCAAAGCGCAGGCGAGAACTGCGAGCCTCGCGCAACAGGTAACCGGATTCGTTTCCCTCTTACAACGCCGGGGTTTTGCGTGCATCCCATGCTCTACACTAACCACGCGAAGGCCATGCCGTCACTGGACGCGACTAAGAGCTTTCCTGGCGGGGACGAAGCCGGAAGCCAGCGCTAATGAGGCTTGGTACTCCGTGACCGCCGCTCGGTTGTTCCCCATCTTCTCATTAAGCTGGCCAATCAAGTAATGTGCCCGGAACGCGGGCGCGGACTCAACCAGTTTGCCCGACGACAAGTAACTTTGCAGATATTGCAGCGCGGCGGAAAGGTTACGACTGCCCAGGTACAGTTCCCTGGCTGCATCAAAATAGGACTCGGCAGGCTTGCCATGCTCTGCCATCGCTGATTGCACTGCACTCTGCATATCGTCCAGTCGTGCTCGCTGCCGGTAAAAGGCAGCAAGCTGCAACCACATATCGGCGGGATTCTTCGCTCCCTTGATCGCCGCCCGAAATTGCGCCTCAGCTTCAGAATATTGTTTTTCCCTGTCGGCAACCCGAGCCAGCACCAGATGCGACATGGCCGGATCATACTTCTGGATCTGCGCCGCCTGATCGCGGGCCTTATCCAGTCCGCCGCCCATTATCGCGGGAGCCTCGGTGTAATACTGTGCCAAATCGAGGCGCGCCGGCAAGTTGGCGGGATCAAGCTGCACCGCGCGTTCAAATTCATTCTTGGCCTTGCGAGCAACTCCCGCCGCGGTCAGCGGATTCATGTCTGCCGCCTTGCGACCGTACTCCCGCCCCAGCCAGAGATGGTAAGTTGCATTGTCCGGATCGAGGCTGACGGCGCGTTCCCCGTACTTCACCGCCTCGTCCCACTGCTCCATGGCGAAATAGGCGCGTGACAACTGGTTTAGCGATTCCGCATCGGCGCGGCTGCTCAGCATGCTGACCGCTTCGTTCATGCGGCCCAACGACAGCAATTCGGTCGCTGCCGGATCGGCCATACTCGAGGTCGCAAAGACCGATAACAAACCAAAGATGAGGAACAGCTTCAAACAAAAAAATCTCATGGATTAGCCGGCTTTACTGCCATGCCGCCTTTCAAGGATTGCATACTTAGCGCTCCCAACGCGAGCACCGCGTTATCGGAGAGGCCGCTGGTCACCTCTACCCGCGTGAGATTCGATACCGAAGTCGTTACATCCCTGCGCCGCAGCTCACCATCCACCACCTGAAAGACATATTGCCCACCCGCATCCTGGTGGATGGCCTCGCGCGGGATGGTCAGGGCATTCTGCTGGCGCTCCGTGATCACCGCGACACTTACATTTGTGTTGGGCAGTAACTTCAGATCGCTGTTGGCAAGGACGCAGGTGACTTCTCCAACCATTCGCGTCCCATGCTGGACCACGGTGGTCGGGAGGGTTTCCAAGGTGCTCTGCCACACGCGTCCGGGCAGCGCGTCCCAGGTGACCTCTACCGCCTGGCCCTGGCGCAGCCTGCCGATCTCCGGTTCGTCGACGAAGGCGCGCACCCGAACTTTGTGCAAGTCTGCCACCTGCACCAACAAGTCGCCGGTATTGACGAAGGCGCCCTCGCGCACCGGCAGCGAGTAGACCATGCCTTCGTGCGGGGCCGCGACGTTGGAGTTCTTCAGCACGTCCTGTGCCGCCTGCAACGAGGCGCGCGCTTCGGCCTGCTGCGCTTCCACGTGTCCGATCTCCTGCGGCGAATAGCGCCCGTTCAGCTTTTGCTGTAGCAGATGCACTTCGGAGTCGGCAACCCGCAGCCGGGTTTGTGCCGCATCTACTTCCGCCTGCGAAGCGGCCCCAGTCTGCAACAACTTTTGCATCGCGTGCAAAGTACGTTGTGCAGCCTCACGATCAGCCCGCGCCTTCACCAGCGCATTGCGAGTGGTCAGGATCTCTTCCTGCGTGCCGCCACCTTGCACGGCTTTCAGATCAGCGTCCGCACCCTTCAATTGCGCTTCGGCGCGCGCCGCCTGCAAGCGGGCATCGGCATCGTCCAACCGCAAAAGCATCTCGCCCGGCTTCACCCAGTTTCCCTGTTGCACGTAAATCTTTTTCACCGTCGTCGGCATCGGGGCATAGGCTTGAAAATTGTTCAATGCCTCGATTTTGCCGTTGGTGGCGATGCTGGCAGTGATGGTTTCACGCTCAGCGTGGCCGACCCGAATCGCCACTGGAGAACGATGAAACGAAAGGAAGGCGGCCAGCACCACCACTGCAATAATCAAGCCAATGATGACGAGCCAGGTTCGTTTTCCGTTCCCATGACGGTGGCCGTTCTCAGATGCGGCTGCCATTTTTTCCCGAAACTATAAGTATAACGTAGGACATGGCCTCTACTTCACAATGCTTTTTATCGGCTAGTGTCCCAATTCCTTGTTGATGACTGGTGGCCGCGGGAGAGCAGGCCGGTTGGGCAATATGTACTAGCTGCACAATTATTCAACTCCGCGCGGAGACCCCTAAGGATAGAGATCGGCATCAACCCACATTTAGGACAGCTTTCTTGTCATATCAGGCGCCCCCAGGTCTGATGAGATATTGCCTTCAGAAGTTAGACTGCCGCTCGTGAGCCTGCCTCTAAATATTCGATGCCCCGGCCTGCAACCAGGAAGCAGTGCTGCATTGGTTGAGTCCGGCGGATCTATGGTCACCGGATGCTCAAGCATGGTTACAATGGAGGCATGGCAAAGAGTCAGCGCTACACGCCGGAGCATGCCAAATCCGGCCTGGATTCCAAGTTTCCGGAGATCGAAACCTGGCCAAATCAGTTTCCTAACTACGAAATTGTGATCGATGTTCCCGAATTCACTTCCGTCTGCCCCAAGACTGGACTGCCCGACTTCGGTACCTTATGGATTCGCTACATGCCCGACAAGGAATGCCTTGAACTGAAGTCGCTGAAGGAATATCTGACCGGCTATCGCAATCTCGGGATCTTCCAGGAGAACGTCGTCAACCGCGTGCTGGAGGACGTGGTATGCGCCGCTCGACCGAAGTGGGCTGAAGTAAAAGGGGAATTCCGCCCGCGTGGCGGCATTGGAACGGTCGTCATCGCGCGCTATCCCAGGCCGAAGAAGTAGGCCCAACGAATCACCGCAGCTCTCAGTCCACCGTCACGGGGATTCCGCCGGACGGATCACTCGCAATTTGCGATCAGTGGCAGCCACGAAGCAGCCTGCCCACTGATCAATGCGTTCGTGCCGAAACAGCGACGTTACTTTTTCAGTCAACTCCCGGCGATCAGGATTGCGTAGCCGCACCAACAAAATTCCATGGTGGGTTCCCGGCACAAATTGGCGGATATTGGAGAAGTCTAGATCCTGAGTTACAAGGAACCGAGTGTCAGCCTGAGCTGAAGTCCAGATCTTGGAATCGGGGCTGCCGATTAACCCCTCATCCCGCACCGAGTGTACATCGTGATCCATCGCCGCCAGGATGGTGACCAAAACTAAAGGAAGGTTCTCGTCCAGCTTAATCCTCATGGAAGGTGAGGCACTGCGGAAAATGGCAGGTCTTCTTCCGCGGATGCGGCGGCAAAGGCAATTGCAGCTCGAACGTCCTCCATCGTCAGGCTTGGAAAGTCGGACAGAATGGCTTCAGCCACGTCACCCGCCGCCAAGCTTGCCAAGACGGTGCGTAGAGTGACACGGGTTCCGCGGAACACGGGCTCACCGCCGCAAATTCCCGGATCGCGGACAATGCGCTGTTCGAAGGTCTGACGACTTCCTTCCATGAGACTCCTTAGACTTCGATCATACCATCGCAGGCCGACGCCCTATTCCTCCTTCGGGCGGCTTCCAAAGTACTTGCGAATTCCAATGGCGTTGTACTGACCCCAAGGCCCGTTTGGTCCGAGATATGCAGGTCCCAGAAACTGATCGCGCGCGCCAAAGCGCGCGATCTTGGGATGCGCCGTGAAGCGGACTTCAAAGCGCTTGGGCAGATCAACCCCTCCACCGTAGGCGTACTCCATGCCAATCGCGTCCCACGACCAGGTGTAAAGCGTGTGGGGAACGTTCTTGCCGAACAGGAAGTCGGGATCGAAAAAGAGCATGACCCGCTGAAAGACCGTCCGGCCGATGGGCCGTAACTCCACCGTTCCCGACAGCATGTAGCGGGCAAACGCATTGCATTTGGAGTTGACGCCGCCAAACTGTCCGGCGTTTTCCGCACACAGGTTGGGATCGGGTTCGTTATGTGGCGGAGCAAGATCGAACTGCGCCCAGCCCCAGTACCAGTTCTTCGGAAAGAACAGCCGCTGCGATTGCGATGAAGGTGCCGATTGCGCGTTCGTGGTTTGCGTGGTCTCGGAGGTCGGCGTGGTCCCCGAAGTCTGCGCCATAGCGGCGCACGAAAATGTGAATGCAAGAAGAAACGGCAACAGGCGCTTCATGTAGCCTCCGCAAGTCTTGATTGCTGGAATGCTGTAGCCCAGAAAGGGTAGACAACTCCCGCGGCAGAAGCAAATCGTACTTTCGCGGCGTGAACGAGCCGGCGTCGTTTCGAGGCTTGCTGACCGGTTCTTCCTGGTGACAGATGATATTTGGCCGGCATCTCACGCGGGAGTTTTGCGGCTGCTACGTTACCCCGCACGGCAGAGGCGTGGTATCCTCCCGGCGCACCCATGTCTGCCAAAACCAGCGCGACCA
The DNA here is from genome assembly GCA_049519235.1 of Candidatus Korobacteraceae bacterium. Lineage (GTDB taxonomy): Bacteria > Acidobacteriota > Terriglobia > Terriglobales > Acidobacteriaceae > Bog-257. The sequence goes on from JBEKQY010000043.1 coordinate 21,764, forward strand.
TCGCACTGCTGCTGCTCACCGGCCTGAACTTCCTGAACTACATTGACCGCAACGTGCTGTTCGCGGTGCAGCCTTTGGTGCAGAAGGAATTCGCCCTCAGCGACGTACAAGTGGGCTTTCTAACCACGGCCTTTTTCGTGTGCTACATGGTGGCGGCGCCGCTGGTCGCTCCCTTGGCCGACCGCTATTCGCGCAAATGGATCATGGCAGCGGGCGCGTTCGTCTGGAGCGCGGCCACGCTGCTAAGCGCAGTCACTCACAGTTATAACGAATTGCTGCTGCGGCATGTCATCGTCGGCATCGGCGAGGCGACCTTCGTTGCCATCTCTCCGGCATTCCTGGCCGACCTGTATCCGGAGCACATTCGCGGAAGGGTGATGGGATTCTTCTATCTCGCAACGCCGGTGGGCAGTGCCCTGGGTTATCTCATCGGTGGATACCTCGGCAATCGCTATGGCTGGCGCGCTCCGTTCATGATCTCCGCGCTGCCGGGATTTGTGCTGGCATTTGCCGTGCTCGCCTTGCGCGAGCCGGCGCGCGGCGCCAGCGATCACCTGGCGGACAGCTTCGAGCGCGGTTCGGTCCTCGGCCTCATCCGCAATAAAGCTTACTGGACGGTCACCTTGGGCGCGGCCATGATGACCTTCGCCATCGGCGGCCTGCAAGTGTGGATGCCGACGTTTCTGGTCCGCATGCGGCATCTGCCGCTGGGGCGCGCCAATACCATTTTTGGCGGCATGACGGTCGTCTCGGGCACGGTGGCAACTCTGCTGGGAGGCTGGCTTGGTGACCGTCTGCTGCGGCGAACACCCGCCGCGTATCAACTGGTCTCGGCTGTCGGTATGGCGCTGTCGATTCCGGCCATCATGGTCGCTCTGTACTTCCGCGGAGCTGCAATGTATCCCGCGATTTTCCTCGGCGAATTTTTTCTGCTGCTGAATACCGCTCCGCTGAATGCCGCCCTGGTGAACTCGGTCAGCGCTCGCATCCGGGCCACCGCGCTGGCGGTGAATATTTTCACCATCCATCTGCTCGGCGACGCCTTCTCGCCTACGCTGATTGGCTATATCTCGGACCGCAGCAATCTGGCGATGGGATTGACAGCAATGGTTGGGGCGGTTGCGCTGTCGGCGGCAGTGCTGTTCTATGGAATGCGCTTCGCCCCGAAGATAGCTGGAGAGCAATTAGCAACTAGCAATTAGCTCCAGAAGGTCGCAACCAGCGATTGAGACTACGCAGCAGCCCACGTTTCCAGTGCGCCTATGCCAACCATTCCCGACATCCTATTTGATCGCCGAGAGAACTGAGCTACGAGACAAATCCGATCGCTAATTGCTAGTTGCTAGTTGCTAGTTGCTAGTTGCTTCCTTACTTCGTCGGCTCCATGTGCAGTGCGTTGTTGAAGCGATTGAAGTAGTTGAACAGACCAATTGCGGCCAGCAACTCGATGATTTCACCTTCGTCATAGTGCTTGCGCAGCTCATTCCAGAACGCGTCGTCCACGCCATTGGGATCGAGCGTGGTCCGTTCGGCCAATTCCAGCGCAGCCTTCTCGGCATCAGTGAAGTCGGCGCGATGCCGGAAATTCGCCAAGTCGGCGATCTGCTCCTCGGTCCAGCCGTGCCGCCTTGCCAAGGCGGTGTGCGAGGCCAGTCAATACGCGCAGTGATTGAGCTGTGAGGTGCGCACGATCGCCAGTTCCTTCAGCTTCGCGGGCACGGTTCCGGTGTTCATCACGGCGCGGAAATGGGCAATCATCGTGCGGAAGATCTCCGGCCGGTGGGCTACGGTGCGGAACATATTGGGAATGTTGCCGCGTTCTGCGAGATAGGCGTCGTAGATCTTCGCGGTTTCAGCGTCGACCTGATCTTTTTCGAGTCGTGATATACGAGGCATAGAAAGAATTGTAGACTGAGCTCCCCGCCATCAGCATTTGTTCGCTATGCAGATCTGCTGAATACCCACCAGTTCGAGTTGTGTGTCCACTGCCTCTTCACTGCCGAGACATAGCTCGATGGCTTCTCGGACGCGCTTCATCAAGCTATCGAGGGTTTTTGCCTGAGTGTGACAGCCGCGCAGAGCCGGGACGGTAGCGACGTAGTAGCCTTCCTCGTCGCGCTCGATCACAACGGTAAATTTTCGTTCGTCCTTCATGGCTGAAGCTCCAGCAGAATTCTACCAGCGTTGACCCGGTCCTCTGGCGAAAAGCGAAGAGCAAACAGCGAAAGCGATTGGCGCTCAACACAACGGCGCCCTTCCGCGGGGACGCAAAAAGGGCGCCGGAGATTGATCACATCACAGCCAGTGTTTGCCGACGCTACTGGCTAAAGGCGGTGATGGCCCCAGCCTCGTCGTCCTTCACGTCAAACACCGTGTAGAGCTTGGTGATCTGTAGCAGGTCGTGCACTTTCTTGGTCAGATGCAGCAGCTTCAATTCGCCGCCCTGGTTGCGGACGGAGGTGAACGCGCTGACCAGCTCACCGATGCCGGAGCTGTCGATATAGCTGACATCTCCGAGGTTCAGCAGGATCTTCTTCTGCCCCTTACCCAGCAGGTCCTTGACGGTGTCGCGCAAAACCACGCTGCCCTCGCCCAGAGTGATCCGACCACTCAAGTCAACGATGGTGACGCCATTTACCTGCCTCGTACTCGCTTTCATGCTCACGTGGAAGCCTCCTGGCGGTCCAGCTCACTGCCCTGGAGCCGCTTGATCAAAGTGATTTCAGTGCCGGGGTTCAGCTTGCGGAAGCGAACCTCATCCATGAATGCCCGCATCAAGAATATGCCCCGGCCGGACTGTTTCAAAAGATTCTCCGGAGCCAGAGGATCGGGAACGTCCTCCGGGACGAAGCCCTTGCCTTCGTCGGTGACGGTGACAATTAACTCCTGGTCGTTCTGCTCGAAGCTCAAGTTGACCCGCTTCGCCGGGTCGTAGGCATTGCCGTGCAGGACGGCGTTAATCATCGCCTCCCGCACCGCCATGGAAATTCCGCTGCGCATGTCCTCGTCCAAACCCGCCCGCGCCGCCATCTGATCGGCCATTTCTTCGGCCTTGTTCACGCTGTCCAGCGTGGACTCCATGCGGTACGAAACGCGTTGTGGCGCGGTCATCAATTGGCTCGTTGTGCCGAGATCGGGTTCGCGTTCCGGAGCGCGGAACAGAAATCTTCAGGAAGGCAGCAGTTTGCCTGTTCGCGGCACAGTTGTCAACGGACGCACGGCCGGAGCCCGGAAATACGAGGCAGCCAGTCTAGCGGCGGTGTCATGCTTTTCTCGCGCTGCTCGTCGGTTCCGGTTTCCGCGGGTGCTTACTGGTACGTCGCTGGCAAGCACTGAGGGAAAAGATATTCGCCTTGGCTCGAAGAGGCGCAGAACTTCGGTCCGGTTGGACGGCCCCGGCGAGCTTGCATAAGTTGTTGGTCGGCGCATAAAATTGGAACGAACGTTCGACAGAATCTTTTTTAGCTTGCCGAACGGTCGCTAGTTGCCCATGTCCGCTTCCGCAACAACTCGAGCCCTGGAACGTCCTTCGGTTCACGATACACCCTTCGACCGCCGTCTGGCCGAGATTCTCGAATACGCTACCGAGGTCTTCGCCGAAAAGGGATACGAGGGCGCCTCCATGCGCGACCTGTCGCGCCTCAGCGGCGTCTCGCTGGCCGGTCTTTATTATTACTTCGAATCCAAAGAAAAGCTGCTCTACTTCATCCAGCAGCACACCTTTACCACCATCGTCGAACGCTTGCGCCAGCGACTGGTGCCCAGCAGCGATCCGGAAGCGCGCATTCGCATCTTCATTCATAACCATGTGGATTATTCGCTCGCCAAGCAGAAGTCGATGAAGGTACTGTCGCACGAGGACGACGCTTTGAAGAACGGTTATGGCGCCGAACTCGCCAGCATCAAGCGCCAGTACTACCACATCTGCGTCGGACTGGTAGACGAGTTGGCCAAAGCCAAAGGCCTGAAGTCCCTCGGCCCCGACGCCGGCGCTGCCGGCGGAATCAGCACGCGCACCGCGGTGATGGGACTGTTCGGCATGATGAACTGGCTGTACACCTGGTACAAGCCGCGCGTCGATCCCGATGCGGAGGTGCTGGCGCGCGAGATCAGCGACATCTTCCTGCAAGGGATTCTCGGAGAAACCAAGGCGGGGCGGTCTGATCGCGGCGCGGTTGAGCGCGGCCGCTCCAAGCGGAAAACGCCTTCGCGCAAAAGGCCGGCAGCGAAAAGAGGGACGTAGATGCACTCAGCGACGACAAACACGGTTTTCGCGCGCATCGCGGTGGAGCTACAGCCGCCAGCGGCGCGGGTAACGCTCAACAATCCGCCGCTGAACGTCATCGACATTCCGATGATGGAGGAGCTACGTGCCGCTCTGGAGCAGATCGAAACGCGGCCAGAGATCAGCGCCATTGTCTTCGCCGGCTCGGAGCGCGCGTTTTCCGGTGGTGTGGACATCGCGGCGCACACGCCAGGCAAAGTTCGCGACATGCTGGGGGCGTTCCACAGCGTCATTCGCTCGGTGGTCAGCAACAGCAAGTTGACGATTGCCAGCGTTCGGCGGCATTGCCTGGGCGGAGGCGCGGAGTTGGCGCTGATGTGCGACATTGTCTATGCCTCGCCCGATTCGGTATGGGGATTTCCCGAGATCAAGCTGGCCTGTTATCCGCCCGTGGCCTGCGTTGCCTTGTCCGCCATTGTGGGACAGAAGCTGGCGGCGGACCTGGTGTTGACGGGAAGAACGCTGTCGGGCGAGGAAGCGCTTGCGGCAGGGTTGGTTAATGGAATTGCCGCAGACCCGGAAACGCTAGTCGCGGAGTGTCTGAAGCGCGTTTCGCAGTCAAGTCCGGCGGCGATTGCCATGGCCAAAAAGGCGCTTTATTCGTGGGACGCAATCCACTTCGACAAAGGGCTGGCCCGCGCCGAGCAGATCTATTTTCGGCCAAGGTGGGTCGGAAAGTAAGAATGGATTACGAGATCGCACCGGAAGAGCTGAAGGCGCTGCTGGAGAGTAACTCCGACGTTGTGGTACTCGATTGTCGGGAGCGTTGGGAATTTGAGACTGCCAGGATCGAGAACAGCAAACACATCCCGATGGGCGAGGTTCCGGCGCGATTCAAGCAAGAGCTCGATCCGGAGAAGCACATCGTGGTGATTTGCCATCACGGCGTGCGCTCGATGAACGTCACGGCGTGGCTGCGGCAGCAGCAGGGACTTGAGAAGGTGCAGTCGCTGCGGGGTGGCATCGATCGCTGGGCAAGACAGATCGATCCCAAGGTGCCGCTGTATTGAAGGCAGCATTTAGCACTTAGCTCTTAGCAGGACGGTTTTGCGAAGTGCCAAGTGCTAACTGCCAAGTGCAGGTTTATCCAATGAAAAAAGAACTCATCGAACTCCGCGTCAACGGACGCACGCACGAACTGGCCATCGAGCCGAGCAAGCTGCTGCTCGATGTCCTGCGCCAGGACCTTGATCTGACCGGCTCCAAGCGCGCTTGTGACGACTCGTCCTGCGGCGCGTGCACAGTGCAGGTTGACGGCGTGCCCATGCTCTCCTGCACCATGCTGGCGGCCAGTTGCGAAGGCCAGGAGATCACGACTGTGGAGGGCGTCGCCGACCACGGCAGTCTGGCTGCTTTGCAGAAGGCTTATGGCGATTTCGGCGGATCGCAATGCGGTTTCTGCACGCCGGGATTCATGATGACGGTGAAGTGGCTGCTGGCCAACAATCCCGAACCCAGCGAGGACGAGATTCGCAGCGCGCTCAGCAGTAATCTGTGCCGCTGCACCGGATACTCGCAGATGTATCAGGCGATCCGCGCCGCGATCGATGCCGAACAGAAAGCGATGAAGCAGGAGCTGGTGGAAGCGAAGTAGATCCTCGCGATTTTCCCGGCTGTTGAATTGCCTGAGATATTTCAACAATAGGGGTCCTTCGACTCCTCAGCGCAAAACAAGCGCTGGCTCGCTCAGGATGACACAGGTTATGAGCTGAGCGCTAATTGCTAGTTGCTAATTGCTAATTGCTAATTGCTAATTGCTTATGACAGATTTTTCCGTTATCGGCAAGTCCATCGCGATGATCGATGCGGCGGGCAAGACCACCGGCGCGGGCAAGTACGCCGACGACTTCACACTTCCCGGCATGCTGGTAGGCAAGATCCTACACTCGCCGTATCCGCACGCGCGCATCAAGAGCATTGACACGTCGCGCGCAAAAGCGCTGGACGGCGTGGTTGCGGTGGTGACGGGCGAGGACGCGCCCAATCCTTACGGCATTCTTCCCGTCGGTCACGATGAGACGGCGCTGGCTGTCGGCAAAGTGCGTTATGTCGGCGATCACGTCGCGTGTGTCGCCGCGGTGACGGAGGAGATTGCTGAAAGCGCGCTGGAGCTGATCGATGTGGACTACGAGCCGCTGCCGGCGTACTTCGATCCGGAAGAGTCGATGAAGGCGGAGACGGACCTGATCCACGAGAACCGTCCGCACAACATCGAGAAGGATTATCACCACGTTTTCGGCGATCCGGAAAAAGGCTTCGCCGAGGCTGACTATATTGCTGAAGCGCGTTATATCGCGAATGAAGTGACGCATGCAGCGATGGAGCCGCACTGTACGCTGGCGAACTTCGAACTCGATCCGCACACCGGCAAGCTGGGACGGCTGACGGTGTGGTCGTCGACGCAGGTGCCGTACTACTTGCAGCACAAGCTGTCGCTGGTACTGGAGATGCCGATGTCGCAGATCCGCGTCATCAAGCCGCTAGTGGGCGGCGGCTTCGGCGGCAAGAGCGAGATTATTCCGCTGGAAATCATCGCTGCGGTTGCGGCGCGCGCGGCGAAGGCTCCGGTGAAGATCACCTACACGCGCGAGGAAGTTTTCTGGGCGCATCGCGGGCGCCCGCGCACCATCATCGATTTGAAGACCGGGGTGAAAAACGATGGCCGCGTTACGGCGGTTGGGTGCAAGGTCATTCAGGACGGCGGCGCGTATTGCTCGTACGGCGTGGTTACGATTCTGTACTCCGGCGCGCTGCTGGGCGCGCTGTATGACATTCCCCACATTCGCTACGACGGCTATCGCGTGCTGACGAACAAGCCCGCGTGCGGCGCCATGCGCGGCCACGGCACGGTGAACGTGCGCTTCGCCTTCGAGTCGCAAATGGACGAGATTGCTGCGACGCTCAAACTCGATCCCGCCGAGGTGCGGCGCGTGAACCTGCTGAAGCCGCCGACGGTCACGGTAAATGGTCTGCGCGTGCTGAGCTATGGACTGCCCGAATGCATCGATCAGGTGATCACGCGGTCGGGATGGAGCGAGCGCAAAGGCAAGCTGCCCAAGGGGCGCGGGCTGGGCATGGCGTGCAGCCATTACGTGAGCGGCGCGGCGAACAGCATTATCCGCTCCGACATGCCGCACTCGACCGTGAATATCAAGATCGATCGCGACGGCGGCGTGGTGGTTTATACCGGCGCGTCGGAGATTGGACAAGGCTCGGACACGATGACCGCACAGGTTGTGGCGGAAGTGCTGGGCTGCGATCTGGCGCGCGTCAGAGTGATTGCGGCCGATACCGACCTAACGCCGATCGATCTCGGATCGTATTCCAGCCGTGTGACCTTCATGGCGGGCAATGCCTCGCTGCGCGCGGCGGAAGAGGTGAAGAAGAATATCGTGAGCGCCGCGGCCAAGCGCATGAACTGCGCGCCGGAAGATGTGATCATGCGCGACGATCGTGTGTACAAGCGCGGCGCGGCGCCCAGCGAAAGCGATCCAAGTGCGTCGGAGATACTGGAAGAGAAGGACGCCGCACGTGGTCATGTGGACGGGCAGATTCTGCGCGGTTCGGTGTTGCAGACGCGAAAAGAAGAAGGTCCCAAGGAGCACATGAGTTTCGAGGAGGCGGTGGTCTCGGCAATCGATTTTCATGGTGCGCTGACCGGCACGGGATCGTATGCTCCTCCGACCGAGGCGCGCGGCGGGACGCACAAAGGCGGCGGAGTGGGGCCCTCGCCGGCGTATTCCTATTCGGCGCAGGTGGCCGAAGTCAGCGTGGACGAGGAGACCGGCGAAGTCACTGTGCATAAGATCTGGGCGGCGCATGACTGTGGGCGCGCGCTGAATCCGGTGGCGGTAGAAGGTCAAGTGATCGGCTCGGTCTGGATGGGGTTGGGGCAGGCACTGGAAGAAGAGATGGTGTGGAAAGACGGGCTGCTGATGAATCCGGGGCTGCTGGAGTATCGCAGTCCGTCGGCGACCGAATCGCCCGATATCGAATGCATCATCGTGGAGAGTATCGATCCGGAAGGACCGTTCGGCGCGAAGGAAGCGGGTGAGGGGTCATTGGCGGCGACGATTCCGGCGATCTCGAATGCCATCTACCACGCTGTGGGAGTCCGACTACGTGAGGCACCGTTTACTCCAGAGCGTATCCTGTCTGCACTGCGCGCAAAGAAAGGCATGAAGCGAATTGAGATGACCGAATCGGTCGATCCCACGGCGCCAGTGAGGTTCCGCGAGCATGGGGGCTCTCTGTGGTTTCGCGGCAAGGGGCCGACGCGGCATGCGCTCGATCCGGCGCGACAAGGTTCTCAGGCCGGAGGCGAGCGGTGAGTCTGCCGAGCTTCCAACTGCTGCGTCCCAGGACCCTCGATGAAGCCGTAGCGCTGATGGCAAAACACGATGGCGAGGTGAAGATCGTCGCCGGGGGAACGGACTTGCTACCCTCGATGAAGCAGAAACTGTTCACACCGCCGTATGTGCTGGATTTGCGCGGAGTCGGCGAGTTGCGGGGGATTCGCAATGTGCCGTGCAAGGGCGTAGAAATTGGCGCGCTGACCACGCTCAGCGCCATCGAGCACTCCGCGATCATTCGCAAGGATTACCCAGTGCTTTACGAGGCGGTGAGGACCGTGGCGTCGCCGGTGTTGCGCAACATGGGAACGCTGGGCGGCAATGTCTGCCTCGACACGCGCTGCCTGTGGTACAACCAGTCGCTGCTGTGGCGCAAGAGCTGCGGATTTTGCCTGAAGAAGGATGGCGATCTGTGCCATGTTGCGCCCGGCGGAAACTTCTGCTGGGCGACGTTTTCCGGCGATACGCCGCCGGCGCTGCTGTGTCTGGGAGCGGAAATCGAGATTGCCGGACCGCAGGGATTGCGACGTACCACATTGTCAGAGTTTTACGTGAACGATGGCATCGTGCGTCTGCACCTTGCGCCGAATGAGATCGTCACGCGAGTGCATCTACCCGAATCCGCGGCGGGCTGGCGCGGCAGTTATCAGAAGTTGCGGGTGCGAGGCAGCATCGACTATCCGCTGGCCGGAGTTGCCGTCGCGCTCAAGATGAAGTCGGGGCGCGTGGAAGACGCGCGAGTCGCCATCACGGCGGTCAATCCCGCGCCGTTTCTGGTGAAGGACGCGGATGCGCATCTCATCGGGATGGCGCCGAGCGAGGAGATTGCCGAACGCATTGGAGAGCTGGCGGCGAGGACCGCGAAGCCGCTGACCACGTCGGCGCTGACGCCGGAGTACCGGCGGGAGATGGTGCGAGTGTTTGCGAAGCGAGCGGTGATGGAGGCAGTGGCCAGTGGCTAGTGGCCAGTGGCCAGTGGCCAGTTGCCAGTTGCCAGTTGCCAGTTGCGGAAGCAGGATCTTTCGCTATATAGGGGTCCTTCGACTCCGCTCAGGATGACAAGCCATAAAGAAGCTGCGCCTCGCTTCGCTCAGGATGACACTCGCATAGGAAGGATCGACGCCGTTCAGATCAAGTTGCGTATGACCAGTAACGGCATCCGGCGAACCGAGTGAGGTAGCGTTGTCCGCCATGCCTGCGACTGACAACTGACACCCGACAACCGCCCATGATTACCGACTGCCACGTTCACATCCAGCCGATCGAATTGTTCAAGCCGGAAGCGCTGGCGCTGATGAAGAAGTCGCGCAAGGACTTCGACCGGGTTGCGGAGTACTGCCGCTCGCCGAAGTCTTTTCTCAAGCATCTGGATGAGATCGGGATCGATCGCGCCGTGCTGATCAATTATGTTGCTCCGGAGGTGATCGGCTTCACGCCGGCGGTCAACGAGTTCGTCGTCAACTACGTCAAGGAAGACCCGAAACGGCTCATTCCCTGCGGCAGCATTCATCCGCTGCACACGACGAACGTTCTGGCTGACATGGAGCTGATCGTGCGGTTGGGCATTAAGCTAATCAAGATTCATCCTCCGCATCAGTTGCTTTATCCCAATGACTACGTGCATGGGGTGACGGAGCTGGAGATGATCTATCGAGCCGCGGAAGCCAACGGCATACCGATCATGGTGCATACGGGCACATCGATCTTTCCCGGCGCGCGCAACAAATATGGCGACCCGATCTATGTTGACGACGTAGCCGTGGATTTTCCCCGGCTAAGGATTTTGCTGGCGCATGGGGGACGCCCGCTGTGGATGGATACGGCATTTTTCCTGGTGCGGCGGCATCGCAATGTTTATCTTGACATCAGCGGAATTCCACCGAAGACACTGCTGAAGTATTTTCCCCGGCTGGAGGAGATCGCGCACAAGACGCTATTCGGAACGGATTGGCCGGGGCCAGGAGTGCCTGAGATTGCGAACAACCTGGCCGAATTTCGCGGGCTGGCTATCAGCGAAACAGCGAAAGAGCGGATCTTGAGCAGGACGGCGCTGGAGATCTGGCCTTAAAGAATTACAGCTGTCAGTAGCCAGTTGTGAGCTATCAGTTGCCGGTTGTCAGTTGTCGCAGAAAACGGCTCGGGCGACAAATCCTAGGGACTGTTATACGCCTGCTTTAGGTAGTGGCGAGCGAGGTCGGCTGAGTTGGAGGCGGAGTTTTCGGCGATGACTGCCTTGTACTTTTCCAGAGCCGCGTTGCGTTTCTGGAGCAAGTCATACATCTCGCCTGAGGCCAGGGTTGCTTTCTGGCGTAGATCGGGGTCCTTGCCGCTGCTGGCGGCAAGCTCGTAGGCTTCGGCGGCGCCGGCGTAATCTTTCTGGCCGCGAAGGGCTTCTCCGAGGCCGTAGGCTGCGATCTCGGTGCGGCACAGGTTATACGCACTGCTGCGACAACCAGCCAGTACCTTGCGATAGGCAGTGATGGCTTCCGGGCCGTGACCAGCGGCGTTCAACAAGTGGGCGTATTCGGTGGCCATCAGGAAGTTGCGCGGGTAATCGCTTTGCATGCCATTGACTACCTGCAGAGCTTCCTCGTACCTCTGCTCGCGCCGCAGAAACAGCGCCAGCACGATCTTGGCATCGGTGGCGACTTCTACGTGGTTGCTGGCGGTGGCCTGGCGCAAGTAATCCAGCCCCTTCTGTTTGTTGCCACTCAGTCCCGCCACCGAGGCGGCAATCTTCACCGGCCAACTCAGTGACCCGATGATGTACAGATGGGTCCCGAGAACGACCTTGGCATCGACGTACTTGGGATCGAGCTCCAGCACACGTTCGTTGTCGTGGCGGGCAGCCACAGCGTTGCGCAGCGCGGAGAACCAGGCGTGGTTCGCAACGCCAATGTAAGTCGACTGCAACGCCCGCGTGGCTCCGCGTGCGTATAGGGCGTCTACATCGTTGGGATTTTTATTGAGCTTGGCCTGGGAGAGCGCCAGCGCCTGGCCAGTGAGCTGCTTGACCCGATCGCGCACCGTGGGATCGAGCGGTTCTGCTAGCTTCTTGGTCAAAAAGTTGTCGGCAGCGTAGGCCTCGGTGTCCAGCGCTCCAATGCGGTATAACTCCCGGAAGATGACTGCGGCCAGGACGTGATTGACCGCGAAGGGATCGTCGGGATGGGCCTGCTGGGCGGCTTCTAACTCGTGGATCGCCTTGTCGTATTCGAGGTTGTAGAAGTGATCGAAGCCCTTGCGGGTATTGGCATCGTTGTCCGAGTGGGTCGGCACCCAAGCGCCATCTGGGTCAGCAGCGTGGCACAACAGACCTGCAAGCAGAAGCACACAACAGAGGCACCCAAGGAACAGCAGTCGATAGTAAGGTTTCATCGCGACCGGTTTATGGGAAGTTTACCTGATATCGCGATCCCACCCAAAGCAGGTACAAAAGTACTAAAGGAACAGCAATGCGCCCGGTAATAGAACCGGCGGCGAAACAGCCGCAGCAGTAAGGCGGGTCGGGGTCGCGTCTCGGAAAGACCGCCTGACCTGAATGTCCTACCAGTTAAGGTACGGGATTTAAGAAACCTGGGTTAAAAAACCTGTTGACACGTTTAGCACTAGGGTGCGAGACTTCGCGGTGACGATCCGGTGAACAATTAGCGCCCTTCAGTGTTCCACTTCGATTTCTGAAGCGGCTGAAGCGACGCGTGCTCACGGGCAATCCCCGAAAGGATGACATCCGATGGCTGGCCGAGTCCTCGCTCTCTGTTCCGCTCTGATGATTTTGGCGCTGCTTGCGGGTTGTGGCTCCAGCGCCCAGCTGACTGGAGTCAGCATAACGCCCACGACTGTAAACTTCGAGACCAACGCTCCGTACTTCGTACCTACGTCTGCAACTGCACAGTTCACGGCCATCGGGACCTACACGAACGGTAAGACCAACAGGACGTACACCGAGGACATCACGGATCAGGTGATCTGGTCTACCAGTATCACAGCCGTCGCTACCGTCACTTCTACGGGATTAGCGAGTCCCACGGGATGCGGCATTACAACGCTCAATGCGCAGGCCGGCAATGGTGGCCTCATCGCCACCGCCTCCGTCACGGTGTGCAAGCAAACAAGCAGCGGCCCGGGTTCGTTAACTTCACTGAAGGTCATGGCTCCGCCCCAGACATTGAGCAACCGTGGCGAGACAGCCCAGTACATCGCCATCGGAACCTACGCCGGTTCATCGCAGACTCGGGATTTGACGGATCAGGTGAAATGGACGTCCAGCGATACACGCGTGGCTACGGTCGACTCTGCCGGAGTGGCGACGGCAACCGCTCCCTGCAGCAACATCGGACCGGGCCCTGAAACCACAATTACGGCGGTCGCGCCCGCCGGTAGCGAAAGCTCACTCACCGGAACGGCGACCTTCGCGGTGGGATCCTGCGGCTCAGACAACTTGCCCAGCTTGACCGTCCACGAAGCCGGCGAGGGATCGGGCAAGGTCATCAGCAATCCGGCTCACATCGGCTGCAGCGGCGGCGAGGGATGTACCGGAAACTTCTCGCTGAACGCCCTGGTGACTCTGACCGCGTCGCCGAACCCTGGATCGATCTTCGGCGGATTCTCGGCTAACTGTACGCCCGTCATCCCCGACCCCAGCGGCTGTCCGGCAAGTTGGAGGGAGTCGAACGTGAAGTCCTGCACCTGTGCGACGGGGGTAATCAACAGCGGAGCAGTCGGCGCAATCTTCAACGCGGCACCCTAGCTCGCTGAAGATGCTCTTCTGGTGGCCAGCTCAATGCTGGCCGCTTTTTTTGCTCGTGGACGAATTGTTAGAGGAGGCCGCATTCTAGTAAGGCACATGTGGTGCCAAGGGTACCCCGAATCGCAGTCCCGTTCTCCAACCACAAAGCGAACATACATGGGGTCTTTGCCAGTCGTGCTCGTCACCCAAAGTGGTTAATCGGCCCGATTCCCTTTCCCAGCGGATAGGCCGAAAAAATCGCGCTGCGGACGTACTGCTTGGCGGCGCGGACGGCCTCTGGCAATCTGTCGCCCAGCGCTAGTCGACAGGCCAACGCGGTAGCGAAGGCGCAGCCTGTCCCGTGGGTTGAGCGCGATTTGAACCGCTCGCCTGCAATCACCTGTTCTTTCGCCTCACCCGACTTCCTATAGCCAAGGTAATCGTTGGCTGGCTGCAAATGACCGCCAGTGATGACCACGGCTTTGGCGCCCAGATCGTGCAGACCGGCGGCCAGGCGCCGAACCTGGGGCAGCGCCAAGTCCCACGAGGTCCCGGCTGCAATCGGCTCGGCCCCAACCAGCGCTGCGGCCTCGTCCACATTGGGCGTGATGACGTCGCAAAGCCGAATCAGCTTCCCCCGCAGCACGTCCAGTCCAGCGGCGTCCAGCAGAGCGACGCCTGAGGACGACCGAATCACCGGGTCCAGCACGACATTCGGCAGCCGACGGGCCTCCAGAAAGCCGGCAACCGCCGCCGCGACCGCTCCCGATCCCAGCATTCCTAGCCGGACCGCCGCAATTTCCACGTCGTCGGCCAAAGCCTCCAGCGTTCGGGCGACCAGTTCCGGCTCCAGCGGCTGGACGCCGAAGACTCCCTGGGTCGACTGGATCGTCAGGGCGGTGATGCAAGTAACCGAATAGCAACCCAGGGAAGCCGCTGTCTTAATATCGGCGGTGATTCCGGCTCCGGACGAAGGATCATGTCCGGCGACGCTCAGAATGATGGGTGGCACGCGCATGGCTCGACTCTAGCGCAAATTGGTGCTGACAAAGTACCTTGCTGGCTCGGCGCCAGCCTGGCGCCAGCCTAATATAGCCGCTAAGCTCCAGTATATCAGCGGCTTATCTGCGCCAACCCGGCGCGGCTCAATGCCATGATACCAACCACGCCAATCGTTCGTCAGGCCACTTCCGGCAGCAAGAAGCTCGATATTGTCGCAGCCAGGCGGTCATCGATCCCTAGAAACGGCTAGCACAATATTCCCAAAATGGCAACCCGAAAGGGCGAATTCCCATCTAGGGGATTGACTCTTACTTCTGGCGGTCAATAGACTTATATACATCCTTTCGCAGGAGGACCAACCTAAACGATGAGAGGTGTCTAAATGTTACGAGTACTCAGCCCGGTTGCGGCGACATTGCTTTTCGCCACCGCGCTGAGCGCGGCACCCGGTAATAGCACACCGGATTCGCAAAAAGGGCCCCTAGGTCAAACTCAAGACTCCAAGCCACCCCGATCCAGGAAAGCTCAGACGGGGAAGGCTTCGTGGTACGGTCGCATCTTTCAGTCCCACAAGACTGCCAGCGGCGAACCGTACGACATGTATCAATTTACGGCTGCCCACCGGACCTTGCCGCTCGGTTCCTGGGTCAAGGTCACAGATTTGAAGACTGACCGGTCGGTCGTGGTCCGCATCAACGATCGCGGACCCATCACCCCCAACCGGATCATCGACCTGTCCTACGGAGCAGCTAAAATGCTGTCCATGAGCGGCGTAGACCGCGTCCGCCTCGACGTTCTGCAAACCCCCGAGGTGGCCGAAGACCTGGGTCCGCAATAAAACCCTTAATACGGTAGACTGGGAGCCGATGCTGGCACGGGCCCCGTCCAAAGATCGGCTCATCGTGGCGCTGGACGTTCCCAGCGCCACCCAGGCTCGCCGTATCGTCCAATCCATCGGCGACGCCGCAACCACATACAAAGTCGGCCAACAGCTCTTCACAGCCGAAGGGCCGCAGCTCGTCCGCGACCTCATCACCCCGGGCCGCAAGGTCTTTCTCGACCTGAAATTCCACGACATTCCCAACACCGTCGCTGCCGCCGTCCGCTCGGCAGCCGCGTTGGGCGTCACCATGCTCACCGTCCATGCCTCGGGCGGCAGTGCGATGCTGAAGGCCGCCGCCGAAGCCGCTGCCCAATCGCAGGGCCAGCCGCTGGTGCTCGCCGTCACCGTCCTGACCAGCCTGTCTGATGCCGACCTCCAGGAAATCGGCGTCTCCGGCGCCGTGCTCAGCCAGGTCCTGCGCCTGGGGGCGCTCGCTCGCAAGGCAGGCTGCGAAGGCCTCGTCGCCTCGGCGCAAGAGGCCCGCGAGCTGCGTCGCGAGCTGGGCGAGAATTTCGCCATCGTCACCCCCGGCGTCCGTCCCGCCGGATCTGCTGCCGGAGACCAGGCCCGCGTCGTCACCCCGCGCGATGCCATCGCCGCCGGCGCAACTCACCTCGTCGTCGGTCGCCCCATCCTCGAAGCTCCCGACCCGGCCAAAGCCGTCGCCGACATCGTCGCCGAAATTGAAATGGCTGCGGGTTGAATCGACTTCATGGTTGTGATCCCGACGAGGGCCTCGGCGCAGCGCAGCCCACCCGCTTTTGGCGGTCTCGGCATCCCTAGGCGTTTTTACATAGTCGAGCCTGTAAAAACTACACTGTCAGCGCGCGTGCGTCTTTTCGCGCCATCCTTGTTGCAATTTTGCAACTCCCGCATGGCTTCGCAAAATTTTCTCCTGGCACTTGAGACCCCGCGGAATCGCCCGCCCCGAATGGTCGGCGTCCGCCGAGGCAGAACTGCGCGGGTGCCCCAGAGCCTGCCCTGAGCTTGCCGAAGGGTCTCGCGCTTTTCGCGACCTGGGTGACTACGACGCAGGACTGTGGGAAAGTTGTCGGCTCCCTGGACTTCAGCTCCCGCCCCCAAGGCCTGCCAGCAGGATAGAAGCAGTTCTTGCCTCGTGCTGCGATTGCGAGCACACTAGCCGAGTGATCCGATGACGGACTTCACGGGTCTCGAACACCGCGAGACCCGGGCCACCCAGCGAGAGGACCGCAGAGAAGAAACAGGTTGTTTTCTAAGGGGAACGAGAGGATAATCGCCTGCGACTTGGGCAAAATAAAGATCCAGGGTTTCTTGGCTGTGCGCGCCGCCGCCTTAAGCTACTGAACGCAGACCGGGGGGGAATATGGGTCACAAGGAAGGAAAGGCTTGGCGCCGACGGCGCCAATCTTTTCTCCTGTGGTGTGGAAGTTTGCTGCTGGCGCAGTATGTCGCGCCTGCAATAGCGTCGGCTCAGGCCACTAACCCTGGCCAGAGCAATTTTCCGTGGCTATTCTACGATGACTGTCCAAATCCCGGTGGGCCAATCAACTCGACGGAAGCGTGCGTGCCGCCAACAACGGTGGTCGGGCAAGTGAATGCGACGTCTACTTCAGCGTCACCAGGTGTGAGCGGCTGGAATTACACGTTCTCAATCACTGTTACTCCCATCCAGGGCCCTGTTACCGTGGGTGGGGAGCTCTACTATGCCGCAGTGATCGGACAGATTGGCAACAACGGCTACGGAGTTACTTTTCCCGCCAACGTGTCAGGTACCGCAACGGGGTACGTCACTGAGGGCGCTACAAATTCGCGGGTGTCGTGTGCGAAGACCTACCCAACCGCCCTGGCTGAGGTGTACTTACCGTTGACGGTGTCGGGCCTTAACTCTGGGCCTGATTCCCACTGGCGAATTTGGCTGGACCCAGCGCAATGGGATGCTTGGGACAGCAATCCCTGCGATCCCCTCTTCGGCGCTTCCTGGGTGATCTGGGAGGACTATGAGGACGCATTAGATCCGGACTTCACAGACATGCCACCGGTGCAGGCTCCCGTAGTGACACTGCTGTGTCCGCCCGGCGCAAGCGGCAGTGCGACGTGTTCGGTTATACCTGACAACCTTTTGTATCAAATCAACACGACCGTCTCGGATCCGGACAACGATCCTACAAGCCAGACCGTGTGGAACATCAGTCTGCAGGCGTGCTTCAACAACGCGCCGTGCCCGATTTTGACGATTGTCGATACCGACAAGAAGGCAATTGTGAGCAGTGGCACGACGCCGCCGGAAAATTTCACAGTTGGCGAGCAGGTCAATTTGCAGGCCAGCACTCAGTCCGGCACTGGGACAATCACCAATCCGCAGTGGATAATTCCTGGCAACACGGTGAAGAATTACACCCGAGTGGCCTCGCAGAACGCGGCAAATGGACAAGTTACGACGACGACAAGTGGGGAGCTTACGCCGCTCCAATCATCCGACCTATCCAACCCCACTCTAAGCTTTTATTGGATAGACGGAAGTTACTCCGGCACTTCACAGCCGGTTCAGTTGTCCGCGCTGGTCAACGGCATCCCTCAGAATGTCACTGCCAACTTGAACGTGCTCAAGCCGCAAGTCAATGCATTCACGATAACGACATCGCAAGTGTCACTGATTTGGAACAACAACACAGGGGAGCTTCTCGCCGGAACAGTAGCAGGTCAGAACGGCTCCACGTGGCACGCGGAGGTTCAGAGTCCTCCGAGCGCAGATCCCGGGCAAATCGCATTCACACAGCTCGCTTCCGTGAGTATAACTGGCTTGCAAGATGGAGGGGTTGTCGGGGTGATCGAAAACCCTGACGGAGTCCCTGGCCTCGACTGGAAGAATACCGCTGCGCCTCCTGCACTCTCGCCACCGCCAGCCGATGGCACCTATGATTCACCAGTGGTAATTGGGGCTGGAGCTACGGGGACCCTCGATGACGTGGATTCCCCGTTTGAGGTTCTTAAAGTGCAGCCTAGCGGTTCGGCCTACCAAGTTAAGACTCAAGATAATTTTTCCCTGTACTTGATGTATAAGCCGACTGTTCAGAACAAGAGTACAATCTGGGTCACACTCAACATGGCTACCTGGGGCTGGAATGCTGTCGCAGATTGGGCAGCTAATGGGACCGCATGGACGTTAGAACCGGGCGCTTCGGTCACGCCTGCTGGCCAATCGAGCGGTCAAGGCTCAACAGTGCTTCCCGTTTGGAGTCTGCCTGCGCCACACCCTTAGCAGTGCGTGGCTAGCGGGTGGCCCGTCCTTTCCGCCTCATCACATCAACCTACTTAACGTTGGGGTGCCCCACCCTTCTCGCACGCTTTGGCGAGGGGGTGGGAAAGGAACCGGGAATTGCCGTCGACGTCAGTCGTCTAGTTTCGCAAAAAGTTTTCCCAAACTGAATGATGCCTTGGCAGATATGGGATCCCACGGATCGCAGTCGCAACGGCACATGCATGCCCTTTCTGGCCCCTGGTCCTGCTCACCCGCCGGGCGCAACTCTGTAAGTGATTTGAGCAGCTTCGGGTCTTTTGTTTCCGTCGGCGCCTGTTGCTCGGGGGACAATTCTTCAAGTGCCAAGCGTTCTTTATCCATAATTGCGCTCCTATTTCCTAGGATTATGAAGATGAATCCTACAACGAATCGATGGTCACTACGCCTTCCGTTTCTGGCGCAAAACCACCAATTTGGCCCACAACATCACGGTGCTCGCTCTGTACCTGTAGTATTCGAAAGGATTGTTTGACCGACTCGCGTACACAGTCGCACTCCTGGTTAGTTGGCGCGGTGAAAGTTCCGTTGCGAAGCAGCGGCGCCGCACACAATTGGCAAAAATGAATTGCCCAGCAACTTCGGCATTCGTCGCGATTAAGCATGCGGTGAAACTGTTGATATGCGGCTGCGATCCGTACAGAATCGTAGCCGGTATTGCAATCGCCGAGCGGTAGCGAGCCATCGGTCTTATGGCACATGTGATACTTTCCATCGGTTGAGACCATCAGCGCGTCATATCCCATCGGGCATGTTCTCATGGGTAGATTAGTCGACCCGGAGGGAACATCGGTCTGGAGCCCATCGAAGGTCTTTGCGGTTTTCCAGAGTATCAGGCCCACCGCATGTTTGGCGCTCGCATTGATAGTCTGACGTGATAGTGTTCGAAGTACCCTCTCGACCTTATCCGCATTGGCCCGGCTGACTTGTAGTAAAGACTTAGGGTCTCCGATGAACTTGTGGGGAACCTGCATGTCTGATTGCACATACTTAGTTCCCATGCCTCTGAGGAAAGTCTGGCACCGCTTCCGATTGTGTGACGGGCACGAGGTTGCTTGTATGATGACTTTCCCCGCATAGAATGTTGGCTCCGCGCTGCGCAGCTTCCGGAGGTTGGAAGTCACCACGTCCCAGGTTCCTTCTCCATTGCCCATAATGCGATAGCGGTCGTTATCCTCGCGATCGCCGTCCAGGCTAACGAAGGTTGTCACATCATTCTTCGCCAGGAAACGAATTACAGCATCGTTTAAGATCGACAGATTTGTATTCACCACAAACCGTAACGAGCTCCGAGGAATACCGTGATCAGCCCATGGCAAGCTGGTGAAATACTGGTGCGATCGAACCAGCACAGCAAAATTCAGAAACGGCTCCCCACCGTACCAGGACAGACTTGGTGGGGCAACCGTAACCAGTCGTTGTTTCTTCTCCGCGCTGAGCAGAGAGGCCTGCGCGACATATCTTTCGAAGTATCGGTCGATCGCATTCCGTGCGGTCCGAAACGACATGCGCCTTTCTGTGTGCCGGCGATTCTGGGTGGCCATCGTGTGCGGGCAGTAGCGGCAGCGAAAATTACAGCTCTCGGTTATCTCCAAACAGAACCTGCGGGTTACGACATACTTGGAACAGTACCCTACATATTCCTCCAACTTCTGCAAATCGGTAGAAAACGTCTCCTCGAATGGCCCGGGAGCGAACAAGCCCTCGCTAAGCAGCCGCGGCAAAGTGTACACATCGCCGTCGCGCACCAACCCCGCAACCTGTGACCCTGATCGGTCGCGGCGCTGAGCCGGCCTCTCCATCAGTTGCACTAGCCTCTCAACCTGCTGAAATGACAAATTTAGGGCGAAATGGCGCCTCGCGTCGTATACCGTGCAGTAGGCCGGTCGTGGGAAGATTTCGACGAGCGGGAAGCCTGCCGGAATGGTGCCAGAAGCCACGTTTCGTTTCCGCGCCTAACGATCTAGTCAAGACAGGGGTCGCAGCATTAAAAAAGGCGTGCAAAGGACGATTACACGGTAGCCAGTGTGTAGACAATCGTCTGTGATAGGGGGCACGAGGCATAGTGACGTTACAATGGGCACAATTCCATGTCATGATTGCTCGCTTTTGGCGAGAGGGTGGGCACAAGGTCTAGTTGCTTGTTGCTCGCGGCTCCAAGCTCGAAGCTCGTGGCTTGCAGCTAGTCGCTCGCCGCTTTTTTCATCTTCCTGATCTCTTCCAGCCGTGCCTTAATCCGGCGGGTGGCCCGCCCTAGCACTTTGGGCAGGATTCTGAGGGTGCCCCAGGTCTGGCGGGGTTCGAGACCTGGGAATTCGGTCACGTCGACAGTATGCTCGCAAGTACACAGGCGGAAGGGTACAAGTGACGACCTTCCCGGCAGTGACGCACCGTACTCC
>JBEKQY010000044.1:0-18335 GCA_049519235.1 Candidatus Korobacteraceae bacterium
CGTCGGCATGTACCTACCGCTGGAGACGACCTTCGCCATCTTCCTGGGCGGCATGATCCGCTGGATGACCGACAAACTTCGCGACGGCAAGAACTTCAACGACGCGCAGAAGGCCCGCGTGGAGAATGCCGGCGTGCTGACCGCATCGGGATTCATTGCCGGCGAGGCGCTGATGGGAATCGTGATCGCAGTCTTCCGCTACAAGCAATGGCGGCTGCCCGTCATCTTCCAGCATCCCAGCGTGTTTTCGGGATTCATCGTGCTGGTGATTCTGGCCATCGTGATGATTCGCGTGCCGCTGGCCAATGCGGGCAGTCCGGACGAGCCGGCCCCGCCAACGGCGATTATGTAGGGGGTTGCTCAGACAGCGTTTTGACCTCAACCGAGTGAACGGTCGCAGGCACCCGAATCTCTTCTCCCTGGACCTTATATTTCCCGAGGATTGGAGATGTCGATGCCGAGGCCGGCAAAGTCTTTCACGTTCCGCGTGACGAGGGTAAGGTCGTGATGAAGGGCTGTTGCCGCAATTACGCCGTCCACGACCGCCAAGGCCGACCCGTGTTGCTTCGAGGCCGCAGCCAAATGTCCTCAACGTTCGGCAATGGCTTCCGTCACCGGCAATATGCGGCCGGCGAACCACGAACGCACATCGATATCAAGCCAGTCCTGCAACGCGGTGCGTCTCTGGCTGACTGGAAGCGTGGCAATGCCCTTACAGATTTCACCAAGCGTCATAACGCTGAGAAATACGCTGTCTTTGTCAGCGTTTTTGAGAAACGCAACTACCCGAGCATCGGGCTCTTTGCGCGTGAGTTCGGAGGGAATATTAGTGTCAACCAGATACCCTTTCACAGGCTGATGTCCCGGCCGGTGTCCCGGTCGCGCTCAAAGTCGAGATCGAGACCCCGAAGTGGCGCAAACAGTTCAACCATGTCCTTCGCCGCCGTCGGTAACGTGGGCTTGACTGACGCAGCATGGGCCGCTTCTTCCAGCAGACTTGCGGCATAGGCCCCAATTCCCAAGCCGTGCGCGGCAGCCTGTTGGGCGAGTTCGTCGTGAAGCTCAGGTCTGATTTCAAGAGTGATGGTCAATGGCTGAGACCTCCTTCTTCATTATGCCCCAGACACCTTACAACCGGCATACGGAGGGTGAAAATAGAGCGGCGCGCCTTAGATTCGCGTCAATCGTTTGGACGCTAGCCCCGATTAGCGGAAGCGTCCGGCGGTAATCCCAAGTTAGCCCAACGAAAGCGCGAACCTGGGGCAACGAGCTTTGCTAGTCCTGTAAATCCTCGACAAGCAGAACCATCATTATGTTCGCTAAGGACGAAGCCCTAATGCCTCGAGAAACTTCTCCGGGTCTGGGGACGGCGGCCGCGTTTCAATGTGCGACAGATATCGGGATGAGTCAGGCCCCCAATCGAAGTAGAGACCTGCGTGAGGCTCTGCGAGCGCAGCAGCGTCCTCCCGCGAGATTTCCAACGTTTGAGAGAACAGCTGTATATGGTTGGAGTCGCCGAGCAGACGTGCGAAAACGTCTAGCGTATAGCGCCCCTCTGCGAATCGAAAAGAATTTTCGTCCCGTGGAGTGAGGAAGTGATGATTCGCTTCAACACCGGTTTCACCGACAAATAAACCGCTGCCCCGGACGAGCCTTTCGTCACCGTAAACCCAAACGTTGAAGTTCTGGCGCGTCTCGTTCCGTGAAAGTGCAACGTACATGCATTCCACCACGCGACCCCGTTTTGACGTTGAGAACAGAAGAGTGCGCAGGAACACTTTTGGTAGCGAAGGCTGGTCGCCGGCGCGGGGCGTGTCTCGCCCAAAAAAGATCACCGTTGGTTGGGTCATCTTGACAGTCCCGCGGCGGAATAGCGTCAGCCATGCTGTCACGGATGAGACACCCAGAGCCAGTACAGATATGGTGATAGATACGGGGTCGGCCATCATCGTTATCGTATAGCAACCGCCCGGCAAGGCGGTGTAATTGACGCGCAGAAAATCTGCCGCGTCTTTCTAGGCCTCCCCCTCCTTGATCAGGAGCTAGCTACGCCCTGCAGTCTCGCCTTCTGCTGGCGCAACTGGAGCCATTCCATCCAGCGCTCGAGACCTTCGCCCGTCGTGCTGGAGACGTCGATGATCTCCATTCCGGGATGGACGCGGCGGGCGTTCTCGCGGGCCAGATCGGCACTGAAGGGAACGTAAGGCAGGAGGTCGATCTTCGTCAGCAGCATCAGCTCAGACTTGAAGAAGATGGAAGGATACTTCAGCGGCTTGTCTTCGCCTTCGGTGCAGCTCAGCAGGACGATCTTGGCATCTTCGCCGAGATCGTAACTCGAGGGACAGACCAGGTTGCCGACGTTTTCCACGATCAGCAGATCGAGATCCTCCAGCTTCCAGTCTTCGAGATGCTTCCCGATCATCTTGGCGTCGAGATGGCAGGTCCCGCCGGTGGTGATCTGCTTCACCGGAAAACCGAACTTCGCCAGCCGCCGCGCGTCATTCTCGGTTTGCAGATCGCCGGTGAGCACTGCCACACGTTCGCTCTTGTCCATGCGTTCCAGCGTTCGCTCCAGCAGTGCGGTCTTGCCAGAGCCGGGTGCGCTGATCAAGTTCACGCAGAGCACGCCATTCTGCCGGTAACGCTCGCGCAGTTGCTCGGCAAGAATCTGGTTTTCGTTCAGGACTTTCTTTTCGACGGCGATGCGATTCATTCATCCATCCTGAGCGAGGACTTTAGTCCGAGTCGAAGGACCCCTATATTCGGATCCGCCGTCCCGATCATTCGTCTCATCGCTTCATTCGTCTATTTCCATGTAGGCGATGTCGAGCTCCTCTCCGCTGATGCACTCGGTGGCGAACTCGCCGCACAGCGGACATCGCGGGTCAAAGTCGGTCATGCGAAACTCGTAGGCGCATTTCGAGCAGCGCTGCACGCGGGGAATCAATTCCAACTCCAGCAGGAGCGGCTCCAGTTCGGTGTCCTTCACCAGGACCTCGAAGCCGAACTGCAACGCGTCGCCATCGACGCCGCAGAGCTCTCCAATCTTAACCCCGACCTTCGAGATGTGCGCGCCGGGATGACGCACGGCTTCCTTCTCGACCGATTCGAGAATCGAGGCGGCGATGCCAAGCTCATGCATCGAAAAACCATTTCACCACAGAGACACAGAGGCACAGAGGAGAACCTGGAATAATCGCTTTGTTGGATGCTGTTCTGCCTGCAACGTCTAAATCGATTCATTGCAGAGGTCACTCATGAAAAGATTCTTCTCTGTGCTCTCTGTGTCTCTGTGGTGAATCGACTCCAAAATGTCTGCAAGCGGACAATCCTGCGACTGGAGAACCAAAGTCATCATAGCTGTTTGGTGCTTTTGTCGCGATAGCCCCCATTTTCCCTCGCTGTTCGTTGAAGTGGGCTCCCCATTTCTCGACTGGAAAGGACTGACGCAGTACGTTCCAGGTAGTGGTGCAGTTGCACCATTCTCTCCCTTCACATACATGATTGAGTCAGTAGACGCGGCGCTCACCGGCGGCGATAAACTTGGCAGCGGTTTGCGGACTAGCCAGCAGACGTCGATAAATCAGGTCCGCGACGAACGCGTTGCCAGCCTCGGTGTAGTGACCGGCAGCCCCCGGAAACTCGACTGCACCCCTGGCGATGAAGAGTCTGTCCAGCTCTGCAGGAGGCAGGCGGCGGAAGTCGTCGAGAAAGTCGAGGTACAGCAGGCCGTGCTGGCGCGCGTACTCCGCCAGGAAGGTGCGCCAGGGTGCGCCCATGCTACCGCCGAGATCCTCCCGCGTGGGCAGAAAAACCAGGACCAACACGCTGTTCTTGGCCCGGTTCGTGTCCAGCAGATCGTCGAGCATGTGCGACAAGACCCACGCCGTCTCCTGGTTGCGTTCCTTCGATGGGGTCACTGCGGCCGCGGCAATATCCAGCCGCAGCGCTTTGCGGAGAAGACGCGTGATGCTCAGGTTGGACAAGGCGTTCTCGGCCCGCACCAGCCGCGGCGACCAAACCTCCATCGAGCGCGGAACGGGCACATTAGTTGCAACGACGCGATCGCTCTCGACGGCCAGAACCGGCTTGCCGTATCCGTTGAACGACGAGTGCTGCATTCGATACACATCGGGCGAGATAAGCGCGAAAATCTGGATGTCATGATCCAGCACGGCTCCGTCGCGCTTGTACCAGAGGTAGGCTTGGTCCGCCCCATACCCTCCCTGGCCCATGTTGACGGTCTCCAGGTTAGGAGCCTGCGAGGCAAGAAGTTGCGGCCAGGTGTGGTCGTTGTCGACACCGAAGCCGAGAGTGAAGGAGTCGCCTGAACAAATGATGCGCCTCTTGCCCATGGGCACGCTCTTGGTGAAGTCCGCGGCGTTGCGGAAGCGCTGCGAGTTTGTCCGCAGGAATTTCCCCGGCCCGTACATGTTGGGGAGATACACGTTCGGGAGGTTTACCCATCCCAGATCGCGATCATATTCGGTGTATAGACTTTCGGCGACCGGCGGCGACGCAAAGGCGGTGCGAAACGCGTAGTAGATGCTCGCCGCCCCCTCAAACATCAGGAACAGGACAACCACGGCGGCGATGTTGTATAGGACAAACGCAGCCGTGCGGCCGAGGCGCGCTGCCGGCGGCATCCGCGAATTCGCTTCGCCTTTCAGTTGCGAGGAATCCAAAGGTCGTCTCAGATGCAAGGTTCAGTGGTTCAGCGATTGCACGTTCCAACAATATACTGGAATTGGATTTGCCACGACTGCAACAGTGGCGCGTGACCTCACCCAGCAAGTAAGCTGGTCTATTCAGCAAGGAGACTTTCGAATGCCGCAGTTGATGAGAACCTCGAACCCCGCCCTGAGAGGCGACGCCTTCGGCCCCGGCGAAGTCGCTTACGGCGGCGAAACCATGACCATATCGGGCGCGGTCAATAAGACCGGGATACTGATTATCCTGTGCGTAGCCACGGCGGCGTGGACCTGGAACCGCTTCTTCGGCGCGCTGGCGACCTCTCCTGAAGACGCGATGCAGTCGGTTGCTCTACCGGCAATCGTGGGCGGCATCGGCGGGTTCATCGTCGCCATGGTCACCATCTTCAAGAAGGAATGGGCGGGCGTAACGGCGCCCATCTACGCGCTGCTGGAAGGCCTGGTGCTGGGCGGAGTTTCGGCGCTGATGGAAATGCGCTTCCACGGCATCGCCATTCAGGCAGTCGCCCTCACGTTCGGCACGCTGGTCGCGATGTTGGTTGCGTATCGTACGGGGCTCATCAAGGTCACCGATAAGCTGCGGCTCGGCATCGTCGCCGCCACCGGCGGCATCGCGGTCTTCTACTTCCTGCAATTCATCCTGGGATTCTTTGGCATACACTTCACCACGATCAACGGCGCGACGCCGATTGGCATCGGCTTCAGCGTTGTGGTAGTCATCGTCGCCGCGCTGAATCTGGTGCTCGATTTTGACTTGATCGAAAACGGCGCGCGCATGGGCGCTCCCAAGTATATGGAGTGGTACGGCGCCTTCGCGCTGATGATCACACTGATCTGGCTGTACTTCGAGATCCTGCGGCTGCTGTCGAAGGTCCGCAGCAGGAACTAGCCCACAGCTGACAGCTTCTTAGTGCCGGAAGTGCCGCACGCCAGTCAGTACCATCGCCAGTCCCAGCCGGTTCGCAGCATCAATCACTTCCTGATCACGCACCGAGCCGCCCGGCTGAATAATCGCGGTCGCACCCGCTTTCGCGATCTCCTCAACGCCGTCAGGGAACGGGAAAAAAGCATCGGACGCGGCCACCGAGCCTTTGATACCGAGCACGGACTTCATAGCTCCGATTTTGGCTGAATCCACGCGGCTCATCTGGCCCGCGCCCACGCCGGTGCTCTGGCCGTTGCGAGCGTAGAGAATCGCATTCGACTTCACGTGCTTGCAGACCTTCCACGCGAACAGCAGGTCGCGCATTTCCTGCTCCGTAGGCTGGCGTTCGCTGACGATCTTGAGGTCGGCTTCGGTGAGCGGGCGAACGTCGTTGTCCTGCAGCAGCACGCCGCCGGAAACATTCTTTAGCACCCACTTCTGCTCGGTGGGGACAACTTCGACAAGACGCAGATTCTTCTTGACTGCAAAAATCTCGCGCGCAGTGCTGTCGAATCCCGGCGCTGCGATCGCCTCGACGAAGAGCTTCGCCATTTCTGTCGCCGTCTCGCGATCAATCGGGCGATTGACGCCGATCACGCCGCCGTAAGCCGACACCGGATCGCACTCCAGCGCGCGCTTGTAGGCTTCGGCCAGCATGGCGGCCACAGCGGTTCCGCAGGGATTGGTGTGCTTGATAATCGCGCACACTGGCTCTTCGAACTCCTGCGCCAGGTCCCACGCGGCCTGTAGATCGACAATGTTGTTGTAACTCAGCTCCTTGCCTTGGAGCTGTTTGCCATTCGCCACGCCTTTGCCCGAGCCGTCGGAGTACAGCGCGGCTTTCTGATGCGGGTTCTCGCCGTAGCGGAGATCGAAGGCCTTACGGAAGCTAAGCCGCAACGTCTGGGGAAACCCGTTGTCGCTGCCAAGCTCGAATTTCCCGCCGTCGCTCTCGGGCGCGCCGATGCGCTCCAGCGTCGAGGCAATCGCGGAATCGTATGCCGCCGTTGTCGCAAAGGCCATTTGCGCCAGACGCCACTTCGTTTTCAGCGACAGCGATCCCCCGCTGCTTTCCATTTCGCTGGCGATGGCGTTGTAATCTGATGGCGAAGTAACGATGGCAACATCCTGGAAATTCTTCGCCGCCGAGCGCACCATCGAAGGGCCGCCGATGTCAATGTTCTCGATGATGTCTTCAAACTCCACCCCCGGCTTGGCCGCGGTCTTCTCGAAGGCGTAGAGGTTCACCACCACCATGTCGATCGGCTCGATGCCGTGCTCGCTGACTGCGGCCCGATGTTCCGCCTTGCCGCGGACGTGCAGGATGCCGCCGTGCAC
Source organism: Candidatus Korobacteraceae bacterium (assembly GCA_049519235.1). Lineage (GTDB taxonomy): Bacteria > Acidobacteriota > Terriglobia > Terriglobales > Acidobacteriaceae > Bog-257. Next base: position 6,976 of record JBEKQY010000044.1, read on the forward strand.
CTTGGGGTGAAGCGTCTTCACGCGACCGTCCAGCATCTCGGGAAAACCGGTGAGATCGGAGATGTCCTTGACCGCGATGCCGGAGTCGCGCAGCAGCTTGGCCGTGCCGCCGGTGGAGACCAGTTCCACGCCCATGTTAGTCAGCCTGCGCGCAAATTCCACCAGCCCGGTCTTGTCGGTGACGCTTAGAATTGCCCGCTGGATTTTGCTCATGAATGCCTTTCTAGAGTGCTCCGCCATCTGCGACGCTTCGTCCACAGTGGATGAAATTTGGAGAAGCGGTGCAAGAAAAAGCGCAGCATCCGGCCCTGCGACCGCCGATTGCGTCTCACTTGCCGGCGCTGGCGGCCATCTTCTTGACCATCGCAATCACCAGCTTGCGGTCGCTGTCGTTCAGGTTGGGCGAATAGCGGCGAATCTGGGTCAGGAAGCGGACCTCGTCTTCGGCCAATTGGGGCATTACTTTGCCATTCTCGCCGGTGCCGTCGCTGAAGAACCTGGACAACGGGAGGTCCATTGCCGCGGCAATTCTCGCCAGCGTTTCCAGTGAGGGGATGGTGTGCCCATTCTCCACCCGCGAGAGATAGCAGCGCAGCAGACCGGTGCGTTTTTCAATGTCACCTTGCGACATGCTTTTTTGCAGGCGGAAATTACGAATCGTCTCGCCGATGTTCATGGGTGGTTTGCGTCCTGAGAGGGAGTGGCCATGGGGTTGACTGCATAGTAACCATTGCGGAGAAGGCTGGCAAGTGAATTCTCGCGCAATGGAAATTGAGTGCGTAAGTCGGTTTGCTTGGCAGGGCGCAGCTTTTCCGTCCTTCGCAGCGATATTCGTCGGATGTCAGGTGCTGACAACTGGCTACTGGCTACTGACAACTGTTTTGAATCAGCTGCAACTCCATATAGACCAGCCCTTCCATCTGTTCCAACGGGTCGGGACCGACTTCGCGAAAGCCAAGCCTTCGGTACATCTCGACCGCAGCATGCATGGTCGGAGGATGAGAATCGAGCCGCATGGACGAATAGCCGAGACGACGGGCCTCCCGCAGCAACCGCTCCACCAACGTTTTCCCCAGCTTGCCGCCACGAAATGCGGGACGGACGTAAAGCCGCTTCATCTCGCAGGTCCCCTCGCGCGGGAAGGGACGTAGCCCGACGCATCCAACCGGCTGCCCTATGACCGTCGCCAGCAACAGCGTTCCCTGTGGTGGAGCATAGACACCCGGCAGCCCGGCGATTTCAGCATCAAACGAGCGAAAGCAATATTCCACCGACAACTGCGCGCGATATTCGCCAAACAGGTTTCGTACCTGCTCAATTTGTTCCGCGCTGGTCGCCTCGACGATTTCGCACACGCTGCACCAATCCCAGGGACTAGCCCATCAGAATGCCGCCATTCACGTTCAGCACGTGGCCGGTGATGTAGGCAGCTTCCTCCGACGCCAGAAACTTGACGGCGTGGGCTACGTCCATATCGCTGCCTGCACGCCCCAATGGAATGTTCTTCAAGATGTTGTCTTTCAGTTCAGCCGGAAGAGCCTCGGTCATCGCCGTCTCGATGAAGCCCGGCGCAACCGCGTTCACGGTGATGTTGCGCGATCCAACCTCGCGCGCGACGGACATCGTAAGACCAATCAATCCCGCCTTCGACGACGAGTAGTTAGCCTGGCCCACCTGCCCGATTTGTCCGAAGATGCTGGTGACGTTGATGATCCGACCCCAGCGCTGCTTGAGCATGGAACCGATCACGGCCTGTATCAGCAGAAATGGCGCGGTCAGGTTGGTGGCGATGACATCGTCCCAGTCGGCGCGCTTCATGCGCATGACAAGCTGATCGCGGGTGATGCCGGCATTGTTAACCAGAATGTCGATTTTGCCGAAGCGCGCGATCACCGCCTTCACGACGGTCTTGATTTCGTCTTCCTTGGCCACGTCGAGCTTGAACGCAGCCGCCTCGCCGCCCTTGCTGTTAATCTCGCCGGCCAACTGCTCCAGCTTCTCCTGATTGCGCGCGCACAATGCCAGCTTCGCTCCCGACTCGGCCAGAACCAGCGCGCACGCCCGGCCAATACCCTGTGACGCTCCGGTAACCATCGCGACCCGGCCTTCTACTCCCGCCATGAATGCCTCCTGCATGAAGCAAGCTGGATTATAACCAGTACGGTCGGGCCGGGCGGAAGCGATGCCGTTCGGGTAGTGCGGGCCTTCAGGCCCGCGTTAGGACGACGCTGACCTGTGGGCTTCTGCTGCCGAGGTCGTTGGACCTCGGCGGCAGAAGAGGTTTGGTTTTGCGGCCGCAACGCCGGCCTGAAGACCGGCACTACCCGTGCGCTTGCTACCGCAACCGCTCCGGCGCCCAGAACAGCACCTTCAACTCACGAGCAAAGTAAGCCAAATCAGGCTGAGCGGGAAGTAGCAGCCCCGTGGGTTGTGCCATTGTGTTCTGCTCGAGATCAACAACCGCGTCCTGCAAATCCCACGGCAGGTGATGAATCTCCGCGCGATACAGGCGCTTTCTGCTGACCGCATAAAGACAGTACCGCTCGGTGAGGAAGTGCTGAATCGACCCTGGCCGCGCCTGGAACGTTCGTCGGGTGGCTGGCCCGTACGAGCATCTCAACTCGGCCGGCTTTGGCCCATGCTGCCGCTTCGAGAGGTAGTCGATCTTCGCTCCGCCTTTGCCCTTCACCTTCATCGACGCCTGCCAGTACGGCAGGCGATAGAAGACGCGCGCGCCCCACACTGCCGACAAATTGCTGGCGTCGAGGCTGAAGAAGTAGACGCCAGGCTTGCCGTTGTAGCTGACATAGGTCCGTACGTTGATTTCGGAAAAATGGGAGAGCCACGGCAGCGAGGGCACTCCCGGCGGACGCAGATGACTGATCCAAAACGGTGTGACCGACACCCAGGCGCGCTGGTTGTAGGTATCTAGAGTCAGGAATTCTGGCACCAGCGCCCGCACAACCTCAGGCGCGAGCGAATAATGCAGAAACAGCAGATCGTTCCAGCGCTGGGTCATGATCCAGGGCGCCATGGGCGCAGGCCACGGCCGATGCGCCGTGGCAAACAGGATGGAGTCGGCGCCGACCCACTGGGTGCGGGTATCGGAGGCGAGATCGGCTTCAGGCGGAGGCTTGCGCAAAGAATTTATATGATGACCACAATTTTCTACGATTCCCACAGGCTTGGCAGTTGCCCGCCCGTGCCGTACCGCATATGATTCACCGCAATGTCACTCAGTTGCAAACCGGGCGCCGACAACACCGAACCTTCTTCTAATCACGAACCCGCCACCGACGTCTATGCCGTTCACGGCGCCGATCCCGAGGTGCAGGCGTACGGCATGGCCAAATACTCGCGCTCAGCGCTGTCCATGCGCGAATCGCTGGCCGAGATCAATGACCAAAAAGCCGAAAAGTTCCTGAACACCTTCTACTTTCAGTACGGTCATCGCAGCATTGCCGATCTGGCGCACATCGCCTTCGCCATCGAGCGGCTGTCGATCCTGGCCGCGACGGTTGCCGTCGACGAGCCGCGCTGGGATGGGCAGGAGCGCTCCACTCGCTATCAGGATTTTCAGAAGAGCGGCTACTACGTTCCCGATTTTGAGGAGGACGCTCTCTCGCGCAGACTGTATCGGGAGACGATCGATCATCTCTTCAGCGAGTATCGTCACTTTTCCGAGGAGATGTTTCGCTACCTTCGCGAGCGCACGCCCAAACCGCTGGAGATGAAGCAGGAGTTTTATGAGCGCACCCTGCGCGCCCGTGCCTTCGACATCTCGCGCTACCTGCTGCCGCTGGCGACGAACACCTCACTCGGCCAGATCGTCAGCGCGCGCACATTGGAAAATCAGGTCTCACGCTTGCTGTCGCACACCCACGCCGAGGTGCGCCGTCTGGGCGAGTTGTTACGCCGCGCGGCCCAGGAGCCGGCCTACAACGTAAGCCACACCAAAGCTTGCGAGCTGCTGGAGCAGATCCAGTGCGAGTCTCCGGCGATGGCAGAGCGCGCCAGGGAGTTCCTGCTGCGACCGATTCGGGTGGCACCCACACTGATGAAGTATGCCGAGCCGAACACCTACGAGATCGAAACTCGGCGCGAGCTGAAGGCGGCAGCGAGGGAATTGTTAGCCGGCGTTGCGATTGAGCCTGTCCCGACAGTCGATTTGCTCGAAGGCGATCCGCTGGAGATCGAGCTTGTAGCTACGTTGCTGTATCAGTACTCGCATCATCCTTACCGGCAAACTCGGGAGATCGTTAGCGCGCTGCCCGAGGCGCAGCGCCGCGAGATCATCGACCTGGGCCTGCGTCATCGCGGCCGTTACGATGAAGTCTCCCGCGCCTTCTGCATTGGACAACAGTTCCGCTTCGACATCCTGATGGACATCGGCGGCTTCCGCGACATGCATCGCCATCGCCGCTGCGTGCAGATCGTGCAGGACTACACCGCCGCGCACGGATACGATGTGCCGCAGGAGATCGATTCCGCCGGCCTCACGCTTCGTTACGATGCCGCGATGGAGCGCGCGCGAGAGACTGCGGCGCAGCTTGCCGCCCGCGAGGCTGGCGAAGCGCAATCCGAAGCCCAGTCGCAATACGTTATCCCGCTGGCCTTCCGCAAGCGCACCCTGTTCAAGATGGACCTGGCCGAGGCAATCTACATCAGCGAGCTACGCACGGGCGCGGCCGGGCATTTCTCCTATCGCAACGTTGCCTTTGCGATGTACGAAGCAGTTGCGCGGCAGTATCCGTCGCTGGCGAAATACTTTCGTGTGACAGACGTGCGCGAGCCCGTGGATTTGTTGAAGCGTTGACTTGTCCATACAAATGACGGGCAGCCCGAAATGTCGTTTTCGCCGAGAAAGTTCTTAGGGTAGAAATCGAGTCCCGCTGCGCGGGACAGAAGAGCATAGCCCAGCGTTTCAACGCTGGGTAGGCGGCGACGTTCAATTACGAGCCCCTTCAGGGGCGACACAGGAAGGTGTCTTTGATTCCACGGCGGTACGATTATGTAGTGGCCGGGAAGAGCAGATCCTGCGCTAATGTAATCGTGCGGATCGGATTGTGTTTCGGCCTGACGTGCCTGGCACACTCACAGGCTAGCTCTCCGAATCCAGGTACCGCGAGTAAGGAGACGAAGGTCGTGGCTCATGCAACGGGAACATTTGAAGTGAAGCTGGTTCCTCAGCCGGCAGATGATCAGTCCAAGGCTGCAGCTCTTGGCCGAATGTCCATCGACAAACAGTTCCACGGCGGTCTCGAGGGCGTCAGCAAGGGAGAGATGCTGAGCTTCGGCACCGGCACGAAAGGCTCCTCAGGCGGATATGTCGCGATGGAACAGTTCAGCGGCACGTTGAACGGCCGCAGTGGTAGCTTCGTGCTTCAGCACAGTGGGACCATGACTCGCGGAGCACCGGAACTAACGATCTCCGTTGTACCTGACTCCGGCACCGGACAGATGGCAGGGCTTGCCGGCAAAATGACGATAATCATTGCTGACGGAAAACATTCTTACGATTTCGAATACACACTGCCTGAGCCGCATTGAGTTGGGGCCGGTATGTTACTTGCGTCTGGGAGTCTATGCGAGTCGAATTGTTTACTGAAACGTTAATAGTTCTACAGGCACCCGTGGGAGGGCGCTGCACGCCAAGCCGCGTCAAACCGCCTACGAGACGAAGCGTCCGTAACCGCCGTCACAACAGGATGTGAGACACGAAAGGTCTAGTACTTTCGTTTCATCGGCTTCGCTATTTCTTCGCTTTTTGAGCGTAACTGGATGTATAATAGGGCGTCAGGATCCATGCGCTCTCGACGCGAATCGCCCATTTCAAACACCCCATTACGTGCAAAAACCGCGCGTAATGGGGGCCCCGAACGGCGCCTGCCTCACTGACCCATCGCAATTCGTCTTTAATCTTACCTGTCCTCCCACGCCGATACTGCGCCGGGATGGAGCAGTCAAGGAGCGGCACTCATGGCAGACGAGAAAACTGAAAAAGGCCGGGCCATTGACCTGGCGATGTCGCAAATCGAAAAGCAGTTCGGCAAGGGCTCCATCATGAAGTTGGGAAGCAAGGGAGCGGTCGTTCCCATCTCCGTGATCTCCACCGGAGCTATTTCCTTCGACGCGGCGCTGGGCGTCGGCGGTTTCCCTCGCGGCCGCGTGGTCGAAATCTTTGGGCCCGAATCTTCCGGCAAGACAACCATCGCGCTGCAAGTGATCGCCGAGGCGCAGCGGCAGGGCGGGATGGCCGCCTTCGTCGATGCCGAGCACGCCTTGGATCCGATCTATGCCAACAAACTGGGTGTGGACGTGGACAACCTGCTGGTGTCGCAGCCCGACTACGGCGAGCAGGCGCTGGAGATCGCCGAAGCTCTGGTGCGCTCCGGGGCCATCGATGTGCTGGTGGTGGACTCGGTGGCCGCGCTGGTACCCAAGGCTGAGCTCGACGGCGAGATGGGAGACAGCCATGTCGGCCTGCAAGCGCGGCTGATGTCGCAGGCCTTGCGCAAACTCACCGGCATCGTGGCCAAATCGCATACCTGTCTGGTGTTCATCAACCAGATACGCGAGAAAATTGGCGTCATGTTCGGCAATCCGGAGACCACCAGCGGTGGCCGCGCGCTCAAGTTCTACTCGTCCGTCCGCATCGACATTCGGCGCATTGGCGCAATCAAAGACGGCGAGCAGGTGGTTGGCTCGCGCACGCGCGTGAAGATTGTGAAGAACAAGGTTGCCGCACCGTTCCGTGAGGCCGAATTCGACATGATGTATGGCGAAGGCATCTCGCGCGAGGGCGACCTGATCGATCTGGCGGTGAATGAGAACCTGCTGGAGAAATCAGGGTCGTGGTTCAGCTACAAGGGCGAACGGATTGGCCAGGGGCGCGAAAATGCCAAGCAGTTCCTGAAGGAGAACAAGGACATCGCGGCGAAACTGGAAGCAGAGGTACGCAAGGCGTTGGGGCTGATTTCGACCGCCGACAAAGCGCAAGCCGCAGCGGCCCATGCCGAGGCGGCGCCGTCTCCGCAGCCTAAGCCGCCCGCCGGACGGAAGTAACTGAACTTTCCAGACGTGTCAGGGACCCGCTTGCCCAATGGCGGGTTCTTCGATCATTCAGCGGGACCGCTCGGCCAAAATCTGCTCCGCCGTAATCTTGATTGCCTGCCGACGCTGGCCAGAATAAAATCATGCAACGTAAACCCTTGCGAGGGCCCTTGAAGGACATCGTCGCCATCTATCCCGGATCGTTCGATCCCGTGACCAACGGCCACCTGGACCTGATTCACCGGGGAAGCAAACTCTTCGATAAACTGATCGTGGCCATCGCGCGCAACCTCGACAAGGGGGAGACACTCTTCTCCATGGAAGAGCGCAAGGAGATGCTGGAGGCGATGACCTCGGAACTCGACAATGTTTCCGTTGAAGTTTTTGATGGGCTGCTAGTGACCTACTGCATTCAGAAGAACGCGAACGCCGTGCTGCGCGGCATCCGCGCGATCAGCGATTACGAATTTGAGCTGCAGATGGCGCTGATGAACCGCAAGATGGAACCGCGCGTGGAAACCATCTTCATGATGCCGGCCGAACAGTATTCCTACCTCAGCTCGCGGATCGTGCGCGAGATCGCCAAGCTCGGTGGGCCGTTGAATGGCTTGGTGCCGGAAATGGTGGAGGAGCGGGTACGGCAGAGAATCAAGCAGGGAAGACATATTTCAGCCACAGGCAAACATCTCTTATGAAGGGCCAGACGATGACTGCTGCCGGAACTCAGCTCGCTTCGTTTCTCACAAACCGGATTCAACGCATCGAGGTTTCTGCGACTCTGGCTGTTGCCGGGGAAGCCGAGAAACTTCGTGCGGCCGGCGCAGATCTGGTCGATCTGGGCGCGGGAGAGCCGCATTTCCCCACGCCTGAGCACATCAAGGAAGCGGGCATCGCCGCGATCCGCAATGACTTCACCAAGTACACGGCGGTAGGCGGTACGGCCGAACTGCGCGACGCCATCGTCAAGCGGCACGCCGCCGACTTCGGCTCCGACTACAAGCGCGAGGATTGCATCGCTTCTGTCGGTGGCAAACATGCGCTGTTCAATGCCATCCAGGTGCTGGTCGACCACGGCGACGAAGTGATTCTTCCGGTGCCGTATTGGGTTTCCTTTAAAGACATCGTGCGCTATGCCGGCGGTGAACCGGTCTACATTGCGACCGACGAAAGGCACGATTTCGCGCTGACCGCTGACATGGTGGAGCGCGCGCTCACTCCTCGCACCAAAGTCATCATCTTGAATTCGCCAAGCAATCCTTCCGGCGCAGTCATGAAGCCGGCCGACATGACCTCGGTGCTGGAGCTGGCGCATGATCGCGGCATCTACGTTGTCTCCGACGAGTGTTACGTGTACTTGAACCACACCGGACATTCGTTCTCGGCGGGCTGCGTCCATGAGGTCAAGGAGCGCCTCATCATCATCGGCTCTTTGTCGAAGACGTATGCCATGACTGGCTGGCGGCTGGGCTATGCGCTGGGACCCGCGCCGATCGTGAGCGCAATGCTGAAACTACAAAGCCAGAGCACATCAAATCCGACTTCGATTGTGCAGAAGGCCGCGGTGGCTGCGCTGAATGGCTCGCAGGATTGCGTGCGCCAGATGCTGGATGGCTATATCGTGCTTCGCGACCAGGTCGTGCGGGGATTGCGCTCGATTCCCGGGATTACCTGCGCCGCGCCGAATGGGGCGTTCTACGCCTATCCGAATGTGAGTCATTATTTCGAGCGCGGCGGATTGAACTCCGCCTCCGATGTGGCGCGAAGACTGCTGCATGATGCGCATGTCGTAGTCGTTCCTGGAGAAGGCTTCGGCACTCAAGATCACGTCCGCATCTCTTATGCGACCTCGCCCGAGAATCTGCAACGCGGATTGGAGCGCATGCGCAATTTTTTCGCCAGCGTGTAGACAATGTCGCAACTGTATCCACTTCTGGTAATCCCCATCTTCGACGAACGTCCCTGGGGCGTTCGCGACTTGCGTCCCGTTTACACGAAGGTTGTCAAAGAACCGATTGGCGAAAGCTGGCTGACGTGGGAAGACAATCGTGTCGCCAACGGGCCACTCGCCGGACAAAGCCTTGGCGAACTAGCGAAAAAGTTTGGGCGCGATCTGGTAGGGCAGGCCGCCTGCTGCGATGATCGCTTTCCCTTGCTGGTGAAATTTCTTTTTTCTGGCGATAAGCTCTCGGTACAAGTTCATCCCGATGATGAACAAGCGCGCAAGAACGGCCAGCCTTGCGGCAAAACCGAATGTTGGTACGTGCTGCGGGCGAATCCTGGGGCGCAAGTTGCGCTCGGTCTGAAGCTAGGGGTAACGCTGGCGCAGTTCGCGCAGGCAATCCAGGACAAACGCGCGGAAGAGTTGTTGAACTGGGTGGATGTCTGCGCCGGCGACATGCTTTATGTCGCCGGCGGAACCGTGCACACCATCGGCGGCGGCATGGTGCTGGTGGAGACGCAGCAAACATCGGACATCGTCTATCGCTTGTATGATTACGGCCGTCCGCGCGAACTTCATATCGCCGAGGGATTGGCCGCGACCAAGCTGCACAGCAATGCCGGCAAAGTCGTGCGCAAAGAATCCGGGATATTCCACGAGGTTCTGGTGCGATCGCCGTTCTTTCAGGTAGAGAAGATGGAAATTTCCGGTCCCCTTCTGGCCGAGACCAAGCCTGCGTCGCCGCACATCCTCGTCGCGGTGAACGGCGCGGGGATTATCGAATCGCCGGGTATGGAGCCGGTGACCTTTGCGACGGGTGATGCGGTGGTCGTTCCTGCCTGCGTGCGTGAGTACACGGTGCGGCCGCAGTGGGAGCTGGAGATGATGCGAATGTCGCTGCCCACGGGGGCGGTCGCGGAGCCGCAGACGGAGCTGCCACAATCCGTCAGCGCGCGATAGAGTTTTGTTTCACCACAGAGGCAGAGACACAGAGACACTGAAAGAACACCTTGCGTCCGTCGCAAACCACGCCAGCCAAGATCGTGAAACAACTGGGGTCTGCATCGTTGACCATAGCAGGCCGTTATGATGACCAAATTAACCCCGGAGCGGCATTCGCCATCATGAACGCCGCTGAGCGCGACACCCCTCGCTTTCGCGCCCAGCGGCGTTCTCCAGTAGAATCAAGAATTCAAGAACTCAAGAACTCTGTGCCCCTCTGTGTCTCTGTGGTGAAAAAACTTGGCCAATAACTTCTACCCCGTCATTCTCGCAGGCGGACGCGGCACGCGCTTTTGGCCTTTGAGCCGCAAGCGCATGGCCAAGCAACTGCTGCCGCTGAACAGCAAGAAAAGCATGATCCAGGAGACGGTCGAGCGCCTGCTGCCGCTGGCCAAGGCAAAGCGCTTCTGGATCATCACTAATGACGATCTGCGCTCTCCGATTGTGCGTCAGCTCAAGAAGCTCGATAAGAAGCAGATCATTGCCGAACCTGGGGGGCGAAACACCGCGCCCGCAATTGGGCTGGCGGCTTTTCTGCTGGAGAAGCGCGACCCGAGCGCGGTGATCGGCATGTTTCCCTCCGATCACGTCATCGGCGACGAGAGGCATTTTCGCGACGATATCCGGCGTGCGGCCGAGATTGCAGCAAGCGGCGCGAATATTGTCGTCATCGGCATTAAGCCGACGCGCGCCGAAACCGGCTACGGCTACATCGAGTCTGGAAGTGAGCCGCAGAAAGGCGTGCTGCAAGTACGACGCTTTATCGAAAAGCCCGCCGTTCAGGTTGCGGGGCAGTTCATGAAGGCGGGAAATTACTTCTGGAACAGCGGCATGTTCGTCTGGGGAGCGCGTACCCTGGCCGACGCCCTGCGCGAACATCTGCCGAATACAGCTCCCACGCTGGAAGAAATCGCGGCAAGCTACGGCACACGTAAGTTCGATAAGACGCTTGCCAAGCTCTATCCCAAGTGCGAAAACATCAGTGTGGACTATGCGTTGCTGGAACCGCGTTCGGCGAAGGGCGAAGCCAAGTCGGGCATCTATTGCATTCCGGCCAGCTTTGGATGGAACGACCTTGGCTCCTGGACGGCGCTGTATGAGCACCGCACTGGCGGCAACGACGACCGCGCCAACGTCATCGTAGCGAACGAGAGTTTCACGTTGAACGCGGAAGGAAACTTCATTCACTGCAAGGACTACAAGTTCGTCGCGGCCGTAGGTGTGAGGAATCTCGTAGTGGTGGAGACGGACGACGCGCTGTTGATTACCACCCGCGAGCACGCGCAGGATGTGGGTAAAGTAGTGAAATATCTGGACGAGAAGAAACTAAAGCGGCTGGTGTAGTCAATATTCATGGCAGCTGAAA
>JBEKQY010000045.1:0-18224 GCA_049519235.1 Candidatus Korobacteraceae bacterium
CAATTTCTTCTCGACGGATGGCAAAGTCGACGCCCAGCCGCTCTTCGTAAACAGACAATCTATTGGCGGTAGCTTGAACGACACGGTGTATGCGGTCACCGAGAACGACAGCATCTATGCCTTCAGCGCCAACTCCGGGCGGCTATTCTGGCAAGTCTCCGCGCTCGGTGCGGGAGAAACTCCCAGCGACGATCGTAACTGTAGCCAGATCACACCCACAATCGGCATCACCGACACTCCCGTGATCGACAAAGGGAACGGGCCCAACGGAGCCATCTACTTCGTAGCCATGAGCAAGGACTCCTCGGGCAATTACCATCAGCGCCTGCATGCCCTCGATCTAGCATACGGAACGGAGTTGTTCGGCGGTCCGGTAGAAATCAACGCCATGTATCCCGGCACCGGCGATGGCAGCCAGAACGGTGAGGTCATCTTCAGTCCGGCATATTTCGCCGAGCGTGCCGCGATTCTGGAATACGCTGGCACACTCTACATCTCCTTCACATCGCATTGTGACGCCCGTCCCTACACCGGCTGGATCATGGCCTACAATTCCCGCACTCTGGCCCAGACCTCGGTGATCGATGTCACCCCCAACGGCAATAAGGGTGCCATCTGGATGACGGGGAACGGTCTCGCCGCTGACTCCTCCGGCAACATCTACTTCCTCGACGGCAACGGCATCTTCGACACCACCCTGAACTCGCAGGGCTTTCCCATCAACGGAGATTACGGAAATGCCTTCATGAAGCTTTCCAACTCTTCCGGCACCCTCACCGTGGTTGATTACTTCAACATGTACAACACGGTGCAGGAATCGGATGCCGATGAAGATCTCGGCTCCGGCGGAGCGATGGTATTGCCCGACCTCTACGATAACAATGGCCAGGTGCATCATCTCGCCGTGGGCGCCGGCAAAGACACCAACATCTACGTCGTGAATCGCGACAACATGGGGAAGTTCAATCCCGACAATGACGACGCTATCTACCAGGAAATCGACGGCGTGCTACCGGGCGGCGTCTGGTCGAGCCCGGCGTACTTCAACAACACGGTGTATTACGGCGATCAGATCGACAACCTGAAGGCGTTCTCCATCAGTAACGCAAAGCTCTCCACTACGCCAACCTCGCAGACGTCGAACCAGTTTCCTTATCCGGGAACGACCCCCATCGTTTCCGGCAATCAAACCTCGAACGCCATTGTCTGGGCGATAGCGAACACCAATCCCGCCGTGTTGTACGCCTATGACGCCACCAATCTGGCGAACCAGTTGTACAACAGCAATCAGGCAGGAACGCGCGATCAGTTCGGCCCCGGCAACAAGTTCATCACGCCGGTCGTCGCCAACGGCAAAGTTTTTGTGGGAACGCAGACCGGAGTCGCGGTGTTTGGCTTGTTGCAGTAAGAGCAGGGCCTCGCAGGAGCTGGTCTCCGCGCCAGCTCCTGCTTTCCACAAAATATCAACCATTTTTGCTTCGTAGTCGAAATTTTATTCGGCAACGGGGCCCGCACTTGCAACAAAACCAACTTCGCTTGTTATAATCACTCGCTTGGGTGATGCACGTCACGTCTGGCTGTGGCAGTTATCGCCGTACCCGCACCATCCTGGGTCCCGATTGGGGTAGTCGGGACCCGAACCCGCAGCGCGGAAAGCTTCACATAAATGGCCCAGATCTTCCATCGAAGTGCGAATACACTTGCGCGGCTCTCGATCATTGGAGTCGTGGTGATCGTGTCGGTGTTGTTGTGGGCGGCCTTGGAGGTACAGCGTTCGCCCTATGCGACCTATCAGGACGTCGCTCAGGCGCAGCCCGTCCCTTTCAGCCACCAACATCACGTTGGGGGCGATGGTATCGATTGCCGCTATTGTCACACTTCGGTTGAATACTCCAGTTTTGCCGGCATTCCTCCCACCAAGACCTGCATGAACTGCCACTCGCAGATCTGGATCAATGCCCCCATGCTGGAGCCGGTGCGCGAGAGCTTTCGCACCGGCAAGTCGTTGATGTGGACGCGGGTGGACTATCTGCCCGACTTCGTTTATTTCGACCACAGTATTCACGTCAACAAGGGGGTGGGCTGCGCGAGCTGCCATGGGCCGGTGGACAAGATGCCGCTGATGTATGAGGCCAACTCGTTGCAGATGGAGTGGTGTTTGAACTGCCATCGCGCCCCGGAAAAGTTCCTGCGGCCGCGCGATCAGGTGTTCAACATGCAGTACCGGCAGCCCGGCGCCGATGCTCCGGTGAAGTTCGAGGGGACGGTCTTCACCGACCAGATCGCTTTGGGCAATGCGCTGAAGCATAGCTACAGCATTCGCAGCGTGGAAGACATTACGAGTTGCAGTACATGCCATCGCTGAAGCGAGGCTGAGTTGCAAGTTTCGAGTTTCAAGGGAGGCGGTCCACAACAACTCGAAACTGGAAACTCGAAACTGGAAACTGGAAACTGAAGAGGAATGGATAAAGAGAGCCTAGTCAAGATCGAGGCAGTCTGTCCCAGCAAGATGGAACTGGCCGAAGTGCGGGAGAAGCTTTCGCGCGCCAAGAGCGGTCCCCAATATTGGCGCAGCCTGGAAGAACTGGCGCAGAGCGATGGTTTCTTCGAAATGCTGCACCGTGAATTCCCGCGCCAGGCTTCGGTTTGGCCGGAGAGTGCTTCGCGCCGCGACTTCCTGAAGCTGATGAGCGCCTCCATGGCGCTGGCCGGTCTCTCCGCCTGCGTCAAGATGCCGCTGGAGCCCATCGTTCCCTACGTGCAGCAGCCCGACGAAGTTGTTCTGGGTAAGCCGCTGTTCTTCGCCAGCGCCATGCCTTTTGGCGCGTATGCCACGCCGGTGCTGGTGGAGAGCCACGAAGGCCGTCCCACCAAGATCGAGGGCAATCCCGAACATCCCGCCGGACTTGGTGGAAGCGATGTCTTTGCGCAAGCTTCCATCCTCGACATGTATGACCCCGATCGCTCGCAGATCGTTACCTATCTCGGCGAGATGAGGGCTTGGAGCGACTACGTAGTCGCGCTCAAGGGCGCGCTGAATTCGCAGAACGCAGTGCAGGGAGCCGGCTTGCGCATCCTCAGCGGTCCAACCAGTTCGCCCACGATGGCCTCACTGATGGATCAGGTGCAGGCGGCGTTTCCGCAATCGAAATGGGTGCAGTGGGAGCCGGTAAGTCGCGACAACGTGCGCGCTGGTTCGCAGCTTGCTTTCGGCCAGTATGTGGAGACGCGTTACAACTTAGCGAAGGCCGACGTTATTCTCTCGCTCGATGGCGACTTCCTCTCCAGTGGATACCCGGGATTTCTTTACTATGCGCGTCAGTTTGCGGGGCGGCGCAATCCCGATCTCAAAGAGAGGATGTTGCGCTTCTACTCCGTCCAGAGCACGCCAACCAACACCAGCGGCAAGGCCGATCATCGCCTGCCGGTGCGCGCTTCCGAGGTTGAGCAACTGGCGCGTGCGATTGCTGCCGGCTTGGGCGTCGGTGGTGGAGGGAATGCGAAACGGGAGTATCAGAAATTTGTTGCGGCCGTCCTGAAGGATTTTCAGGCGCACAAAGGCGCAGCGGTAGTCATCCCTGGCGATAACCAGCCGCCAGCGGTTCACGCTTTGGCGCACACGATGAATGCAGCGCTGGGCGCCAATGGCAACACCGTCATCTACACCGAATCAGTGCAAGTCAAACCACAGGACCAGACCGCCGGGTTGAAAGAACTGGTCGGCGACATGAACGCGGGCAAGGTCGATCTATTGCTTATCATGGGCGCCAATCCGGTCTACGATGCGCCGGTCGACTTTGGCTTCGCCGACGCCATGGACAAGGTGCCGCTGCGCGTGCAACACGGTCTTTATCAGGACGAGACCTACGATCACGTTCACTGGCACATCAATGCAACTCATTATCTGGAGCAGTGGGGCGACGTTCGCGCCTTTGACGGAACCGCCTCTATTGTTCAGCCGCTCATCGCGCCGTTGTATGACGGCAAGAGCGCTTACGAGTTCATCTCCGCGCTGATCGGTTCTGCGGAAACCGCGGGCTACGACATCGTCCGCAAATACTGGCAGGATCAGATCAAAGGCGACCTCGATACGGTATGGCGCAAGGCGCTGAATGACGGCTACATCGCCGATACCGCATTTCCTGCGAAGAGCGTTTTAGCAAAGGCTGGCAGCATTCCTGCTAACTACGGCGTCAGCCCGCAGGAGTTTTACACCCTCCTGTTACCCACCACGATGGAGGTGATCTTCCGCCGCGATCCGCTGATCTACGATGGCAGCCGCGCCAATAACTCCTGGTTGCAGGAAACGCCCAAGCCGATCATGAATTTCTGCTGGGACAATGGAGTGCTCATTAGCCCCAATCAGGCCACGAAGTCGGGACTTAAGACGGGCGACATTATCGAAATCGACGTCAACGGGCGCAAGGTCAACGGCCCTATCTGGCCGCAACCGGGACACCCGGACAACGCAATCACTGTGTTTCTCGGCTACGGGCGCACCAAGGCGGGGCGGGTGGGCACGGACGTCGGCTTCAGCGCCTACAAACTGCGCAGCAGCGACGCTCCCTGGTACGCCGAAACCAAGATTGCGAAAGTTGGTTCGGGATTCGGTTTCGCCCATCCGCAAGGCTTCCAGTACATCGACTTCTCCGATCTGCCGCCGGGTAAGTCTGATCCCCTGTATGCGCGACATGTCATCCGCAAAGCGACACTGGAAGACTTCATCAAGAATCCCGATTTCGCGCACGAGGGCATTGAGTCGCCCGGACCGGAAATGACGCTCTATCCCAACTATCAATACACCGAGCTGAAGTGGGGCATGACCATCGACATGAACTCCTGCGTCGGCTGCAAGACCTGCATCGTCGCGTGCCAGGCGGAGAACAATATCCCGGTCGTCGGCAAGGAGCAGACGCAGCGCGGCCGCCAGATGCAATGGCTGCGCGTCGATGTTTACTACGAGGGTGGTACCGAGAATCCCGGCATGTACTACCAGCCGGTGCCGTGCCAGCAATGCGAGAACGCGCCCTGCGAAGTAGTTTGCCCGGTCGGCGCGACCGTGCACAGCACCGAAGGGCTGAACGACATGGTCTACAACCGCTGCGTGGGCACGCGCTACTGCTCCAACAACTGTCCGTACAAGGTGCGCCGCTTCAACTTCCTGCTGTGGCAGGACTGGACCACGCCGCAGTACAAGATGATGCGCAATCCTGAGGTCAGCGTCCGCAGCCGCGGCGTGATGGAGAAGTGCACCTACTGCATCCAGCGCATCGCTCACGGACGCATAACCGCGGAGAAGGAAAACCGCAAGCTGCGCGACGGCGAAGTCATTACCGCGTGCCAGCAGGCTTGTCCGGCCGGCGCCATTGTGTTCGGCGATCTCAACGATCCCAACAGCCGGGTCTCGAAGATCAAGGCGCAGCAGCGCAACTACAACTTGCTGGAAGATCTCAATACGCGTCCACGGACGTCATACATGGCGATTGTGCAGAACCCGAACCCTGAACTTGAACAGTCGGAGTCCAGTTAGCGATGAGGGAAGGACCAGAAGAAAAAACGATTCTCGCGGACGTGCCATGGCCGGATGAGCCGCCGGTGATGCTGCCGGGGGAAACCTTCGGCACCGTCACCGACACCATCGCGGATGCGGTCCTCACGCGGCCCATTGGCCTGGGCTGGCTCAGCGGATTTCTCATCGCCGGTTTCTTTGTCATGGTGCTGCTGGTTGCGGTGACGTACCTGTTCATCCGCGGCGTCGGCATCTGGGGCATCGAGATTCCGGTGGCCTGGGGCTTCGCCATCATCAACTTCGTTTGGTGGATCGGCATCGGCCACGCCGGTACGCTTATCTCCGCCATTCTGTTGTTGCTGAAGCAAACATGGCGCAACTCCATCAACCGCTTCGCTGAAGCCATGACGTTGTTTGCGGTGGCTTGCGCGGGCATGTTTCCGATTCTTCACCTTGGCCGTCCCTGGCTGGCGTACTGGCTGTTCCCGTATCCCAGCAGCATGGGCGTGTGGCCGCAGTTCCGCAGTCCGCTGGTGTGGGACGTCTTCGCAGTCTCCACGTACGCCACTATCTCGGCGGTGTTCTGGTATGTCGGCCTGGTGCCTGACTTCGCCACCATGCGCGAGAAAGCGCAGCATCCCATCACCAAGAAGCTTTACGGAATCTTCGCCATGGGATGGCGAGGCTCGGCGCGACATTGGAAGCGCTACGAGTCGCTGTACTTGTTGTTGGCGGGATTGGCCACGCCGCTGGTTCTCTCCGTGCACACCGTCGTCAGCTTCGACTTTGCCATTGCCATCGTTCCCGGTTGGCACACCACCATCTTCCCGCCCTACTTCGTTGCCGGCGCCATCTATTCCGGATTCGCCATGGTGCTGGTGCTGGCGATTCCCATTCGCAAGTACTATCACCTGGAATCGCTGATCACCATGCGCCACTTGCAGAACTCGGCGAAGATCATGCTGGCCACTGGTCTGATCGTGGCGTATGGCTACTTCTTTGAGACATTCATTGGAATGTACAGCGGCTCTACTTACGAGCGCGCCATGTTGCAGAACCGCTGGTTTGGCCCGTATTCCGCAATGTACTGGTCGCTGATTCTGTGCAACATCCTGCTGCCCCAGCTGCTGTGGATTCCGAAGTTGCGCTCGAACACGATCTTTCTGTTCCTGATTTCGCTCGACGTCCTTATCGGCATGTGGCTGGAACGCTTCGTTATCGTCATCACCAGCCTCGCCCGCGATTTCCTGCCCTCCGCCTGGGGACATTACAACCCAACTCGTTGGGACTGGGCAATTTTCCTGGGTACGCTCGGCTTCTTCAGTGCGTGCATGTTCCTGTTCATTCGCATCATGCCGGCGATCTCCATCTTTGAAATGCGCCAGCTGCTGCCGGAATCGGAGGTGAAAGCCGAATGAAACAGCCGCTGACACCAACCATCTACGGCCTGATGGCCGAGTTCGAAAATTCGACCGATCTGGTAAAGGCAACCAGGGCTGCTTATGCCGGCGGTTACCGCAAGATGGATGCTTACAGTCCGTTTCCCATTGAAGAAGCCAGCGAGGCGCTCGGCTTTCATAAGACGCGCGTGCCGCTGATCGTGCTGGTCGGGGGTCTGCTGGGTGGAACGGGTATTTACGGCTTGCAGTACTGGATCAACTGCATCTCGTATCCGCTGAACGTCGGCGGCAGGCCGTGGCATTCGTGGCCGGCGTTTATCGTGCCCACCTTCGAGATGACCGTCTTGTTCGGCGGACTGGCAGGCGTGTTCGGCATGTTTGCGCTCAACGGACTTCCCATGCCGCATCACCCGGTGTTTAACGTGGACCGCTTTTCCGCCGTCACCCGCGATCGTTTCTTCCTGTGCGTGGAAGCAGCCGATCCGCAGTTTGATCTGGTGAGGACGCAGGAGTTTATGGTGAGTCTGAAGCCGCTGTCGATTTCGGAGGTGCCGCATTAACGGCCTGGAACAATTCAAGATGGCGGCCTCCGATTTGCGGTACCGAGGCGACAAGTCGTCGCCGCGCAGGGTATCGGCTTGTCTGCTGGCCACGATCACTTTGCTGTTGTTGGCGGGCTGCCGTGAAGACATGCAGGAGCAGCCATACCAGCGTCCGCTGACGGCCAGCGATTTCTACGCCGACCATCGCTCCGCGCGTCCCATCATTTCCGGCACCGTAGCCCGCGGACATCTGGACGCCGACACCTACTTCTACACTGGCAAAATCGGCAGCAACGACGGCGACTTCTTGCCCTTTCCGGTCACGGCTGAAGTAATGGCGCGCGGACAACAACGCTTCAACATCTACTGCGCGCCCTGCCATTCCGAAGTCGGCGATGGCAACGGGATGATTGTGCAGCGCGGATTCAAACGTCCGCCGTCCTATCACATCGAGCGGCTGCGGCGCGCACCCATTGGATACTTCTTCGACGTGATGACCAACGGCTTTGGCGCCATGCCTGACTACTCCGAGCAGATCCCGCCGGCAGATCGCTGGGCGATTGCTGCCTATATTCGTGCGCTGCAACTGAGCCAGCACGCCACCGAGGCTGATGTTCCTTCCGGCGAACGTGTCGCGAGCACACCGCCGCCCAGCGTATTCATCATGCCTGCTTATGACACTCAGGGCGCGACCACGGCTGCCTCAGCTCCGCCTCCACCGCAAGCACCGGCTAAAGGAGGCCCGCAGAAGCCATGAGCAACCAAAGCCTCAATCTGCGCGCAGCCGATTTTGCCGTGCCCGCCGACACCGAGCGCTGGCAAAGCCGGTCCTTGCTGCTGGGCATCGCGGGCGTCGCATTCTGCGTGATTGCAGCGTACGCAGACTTGAACCAGTTTTTGCGCGGCTACTTGATCGCCTACATGTTCTGGACCGGCTTGACCGTCGGTTGTCTGGCGCTGCTGATGCTGCAATACCTGACTGGCGGTTTCTGGGGTTTGAGTATTCGCCGGTTATTGGAAGCTGCCGTCAAATGTCTGCCGCTGATGTTCGTGCTGTTCCTGCCTATCCTCTTCCTGCGGCATCATCTTTATGCCTGGATGAACGATCCCGCTCTCACCCATGAAAACTACTGGTACCTCACCCAGAGCAAATGGATCTTCCGCTGGATCATGTACTTTGTGATCTGGGGACTCCTGGCTTACGAACTTTGCCGGCGTGGCAACCGGCAGGATGCCCCCATACCGGCGGGAACCTATCCTCGCTTCCAGGGCCTCTGTGGTTTCGGGCTGATGCTCTATGCGCTGACCATTTCCTTCGCTGCGGTCGATTGGGTGATGTCGCTCGATCCGCATTGGGGCTCGACCATCTACGGCCTCATCTTCCTTGCGGGCCAGGGATTATCGGCGCTGTGCTTCAGCATCATCTTGCTGACAGTGCTGACTCGCTATAGCCCGTATCGCGAGATCATCAAGCCCACGCAGTTTCACGATCTGGGCAAACTGACGCTGGCCTTCGTAATGCTGTTTGCGTACTTCTCGTTCTCGCAGTGGCTCATCATCTGGTCGGGGAACTTGCCGGATGAGATCAGTTGGTACCTGCATCGCATTCGCGGGGGTTGGGGCTACATCATTCTGGCAATTGTCGTGTTTCACTTCGCGCTGCCGTTCGCGCTCTTGCTGTCACGCGAACGTAAGCGCGCCGGCAGACGCCTGATCGGTCTGGCGATCTTCATCATGTTCATGCGGATTGTGGACATCTACTGGTACGTGGTGCCGAACTTCCGCGACGCCAAATTGTTCAGCGTCTGGTACTTTGCGGCGCCCATCGGTCTGGGCGGTTTGTGGCTGGCGTACTTCTTCTACAACTTCCGGCAGCGGCCGCTGTTGCCGCTCTATGAGCCGCAGGTAGAAAACTTCTTGCATCAAGGATCGGGACATGGCCACTAACAACACCAATTACGATCCTTTGCGCAATCCGCAGGTGGATTACGAGCGGGCCGACCTTAGCGCCCGCGGCATTCTGTGGTTCCTGATCGGACTCTTCGTCGCCGGGGTCTTCATCGAACTGGTGCTGTGGGGGATGTTCCGCTTCATGGCGCGCAGCGAGGCGCTGTTTCCACAGCCGCCGATGAATCCCATGATGCAGGCGCAGCAAGCGCAGAAGCCAAAGCCGGCTGGCGGGACGCGCTCCGTGCTGCAAAATGCGCCGGCCGTCAACCTCGATGTTTTTCCGGAGCCGCGTTTGCAGACACACGATGCGGGGGAGATGAGCCGGTTCGTCAACTCGGAGCAGGAGCTGCTGAATGTGAAGCAGCCGTTTGCCGATCCCAGCGGGGCGATACACATTCCGATTTCGCTGGCGATGCAGTTGATGGTGGAGCGAGGGTTGCCGGTGCGCCCGAATCCGCCGCCCGAGATCAACACCCAGACCGCTGCCGGCAACACGAAGATGCTGGACATGCAAGCCGGACCGCTGGGACCGACGAGCGGCAACGCGAGCAAGGCGCCTGGTGGAAACGTTTCGGCAAATCCAGCCGGTTCGACCAGTTCGCGAGCACCATCTGGCGAAGAACCGAAGCAGCCGTAACAAACGGAAGCTGCAAGCGGGTTGAGTTGGAATCGGCGGCACGAAGTACGGTAATCGAGTCCCGCTCTGCGGGACGAAAGATGATAGCCCAGCGCTTCAGCGCTGGGTAGGTGGCGTAAGGAAATCTGAGTTCCTTCAGGGACGGCACAAGAACCGCAGGCCTTCAGGCCTGCGCACAAAAGCAGGTCCCTCCGCTCGGGCTCAAGC
Organism: Candidatus Korobacteraceae bacterium; assembly: GCA_049519235.1. GTDB lineage: Bacteria > Acidobacteriota > Terriglobia > Terriglobales > Acidobacteriaceae > Bog-257. The sequence continues at coordinate 10,246 of JBEKQY010000045.1, forward strand.
CCTCGGTCGGGATGACACTTCTGGGGCGGATGTCGCCCGGGGCGTCGCAGGGCGAAACGAATTGGATGTAATGCTGTGAAAATTTTTGTACAACTCGCAATGTTGCTGGCGACGACGTTCGCCGTCGCCCAGCCGCCCTCGTCCTTTCAGGACAAGAGCTCGCAGCCCTCCTCGCAGGTCTCGCCTCCCGATCTGGCGAATGTCGGCATCGATCAGCGGCTCAACCAACAGGTCCCGCTGGATCTCGAATTCAAGGACGAGACCGGCAAGATGGTAAAGCTGGGCGACTATTTCCACGCTGGCCGGCCGGTCATCTTGAACCTGGTCTATTACACCTGCCCCATGCTGTGCGGCGAGGAGCTGGTCGGAGAAGCCAGTGCGTTAGGCATGTTGAAGTTTACGCCAGGCAGGGAATACGAGATTGTCTCGGTCAGCTTCAATCCGGACGAGACGCCGAAGGACGCAGCTGATAAGAAGCAGGTTTACATCGCCCGCATCAACGAACATCTTGACCACAAGACCAATGGCGACGGCTGGCACTTTCTGACCGGCCAGCAACCGCAGATCAAGCAACTGGCCGATGCGGTGGGCTTTCATTACCGCCGCGATCCCAGCACCGGACAGTTCATTCACGCCACCGGCCTCATGATCGTGACGCCGGCGGGCAAGATTGCCCAGTACTACTACGGGGTTGAGTTCTCGCCCAAGGATATCCGGCTGGGGCTAATCGAGGCCACGCGCGGCAATATCGGCAACGTGGTAGACGAAGTGTTGCTGTACTGCTATCACTATGACCCGAAAACCGGACGATACGGCGCCGTGGTCACCAACATTATGCGTTTGGCCGGAGCTGCCACCATGCTGGTCCTGGGCGGGTTTCTCATCGTAATGTTCCGCCGCGAAAGACCGGGGTCCCCGACGCGCAACGCTTTATCGCGGATTGGGGCGGCTGACTCGCAGGGCAGCAAGAAGGGAACAGGACGGGCCTGATCGATATGTGGAAGAACCTCCCACTCTTTCCTGAGCGTGCCTCGGCACTGGCATGGCAGGTGGACGGACTTTATTTCTTGCTGGTCGCGGTGTCGGCGTTCTTTACGCTGCTCATCTTCGCGGTGATCTTCGTCTTCGCGGTGAAGTACCGCCGCTCGGCCCATCCTCATTCGGTGCAGATCGAGGGCTCGCTGCCGCTGGAATTGGCGTGGACGCTGATTCCGCTTGGCATTTGCATGATTTTCTTTGCCTGGGGTTCACTGATTTATTTTCAGGAAGCGCGCGCGCCCCAGGGAGCGATGGAAGTTTATGCGGTCGGCAAGCAGTGGATGTGGAAGTTTGAACATGAAACCGGGCAGCGCGAGATCAATCAATTGCATGTGCCGATCGGCCGCGACGTCAAGATGATCATGAGTTCGCAGGATGTGATTCACGACTTCTTTGTACCGGCGTTTCGGGTCAAGGCTGATGTGCTGCCCGGCCGGTTTACCGAAATATGGTTCCGGCCAACGAAAACCGGTACCTATCATCTGTTTTGCTCGCAATATTGCGGCACGAACCACTCGGCAATGATCGGCGAGGTGATCGTGATGGAGCCGGCTGCATTTCAGGCGTGGCTCAGCAGCGGTGGCGACTCGGGCCCGCTGTCGGACAATGGCCAGCAACTCTTCCAGCAGTTGGGCTGCTCGACCTGTCACCGCTTCGATACCCAGGGACGCGGCCCGAACCTGGTGGGAGTGTTTGGCAAGCCGGTGCTGCTGGACGATGGCCGCACCGTGCTCGCCGACGAAAACTATATTCGCGAGTCAATTTTGAATCCCGGCGCCAAGATTGTGGCCGGCTTCAAGCCCATCATGCCGAGCTTCCAGGGACAGGTTTCCGAGGAAAGCTTGATGGCGCTGGTGGCCTACGTTAAGTCGCTAGCGCAACCGCAACCGAATGGGCCGATGAGCAATCGCTCGCCGGCTCCCGATACGTCGAATACGCAATGAGGGTAGAGCGTTGCGAATTGGGTGCACTGCTTTGAAGGGGCACGGTCTTCAGCCGTGCCGATACGAGGAGCGGTAAATTTGGCCTTTAGGCCCTGAGGGACAGCTCCCTCAGCGGCTAAAGCCGTATTCTCGGCGGGCTTAGCGGCACGCCTAAAGGCGTGCCCTTTCAAATCAGTAGGTCGAAAGTGAACTTGCTTTGGGTCTAAAAGGTGTGTGACATGGCAACCGCTGTACAAACTGTCGAGCGCGAGAACTACCTGAATTCGAACTACGGCATCAAGTCGTGGCTGCTGACAACAGACCACAAGCGTATCGCGATGCTTTACCTGGTCTCGATCACCGCCATGTTCTGGATCGGCGGCTTCTTCGCCATGCTGATCCGCCTGGAGTTGCTGACTCCGGCGGGCGATCTGGTTTCGTCCGACACCTATAACAAGCTGTTTACCATGCACGGGATCATCATGGTCTTTTTCTTTCTGATCCCGTCGGTGCCGGCAACGCTGGGTAATTTTCTGATTCCCTTGATGGTCGGCGCCAAGGATTTGGCCTTCCCGCGAGTGAACCTGCTGAGCTGGTACATCTATATGGCCGGGGCCATCACCGCGCTGACCGCCATGGTCACGGGAGGCGTCGATACCGGTTGGACCTTCTATACGCCGTTCAGCACAACCTATTCCAATACCCACGTGATCGGCGCGGCGGTCGGGATCTTCATCGCCGGATTCTCCTCCATCCTTACCGGATTGAACTTTATTGTCACCATCCATCGCATGCGCGCGCCCGGGCTCACGTGGCGGCGCTTGCCCTTGTTCTGCTGGGCGAATTATGCCGCAGCCCTGATTATGGTGCTCGGCACCCCGGTCATCGCGATTACGCTCTTGCTAGTTGCTCTGGAGCGCGCCTTCAACATCGGCATCTTCAATCCCCAACTTGGGGGCGACCCGCTTCTGTTCCAGCACCTTTTCTGGTTCTATTCCCACCCGGCGGTTTACATCATGATTTTGCCGGGGATGGGCGTGATCAATGAGATCATCACCTGCTTCTCGCGCAAGCGCGTTTTCGGCTACGAATTTGTGGCCCTCGCGTCGATCGCGATCGCGGTCCTCGGCTTTTTGGTTTGGGCGCACCACATGTTTGTCGCCGGCATCTCGGTTTACGCCGCGCTGGTGTTCTCCTTGCTCAGCTACCTGGTTGCGATTCCTTCGGCGGTGAAGGTCTTCAACTGGACGGCTACGCTTTACAAGGGTTCGATACGTTACCAGACGCCGATGCTCTACGCCTTCGGTTTCATTGGTCTGTTTACCATCGGCGGCCTGACCGGTGTTTTCCTGGCGTCGCTGGGTGTCGACGTGCACGTCCACGACACCTACTTTGTGGTAGCCCACTTTCACTACGTCATGGTGGGCGGCATGGTGATGGCCTATATGGCGGGATTGCACTTCTGGTGGCCCAAGATCACCGGTCGCATGTATCCCGAAGCCTGGGCCAAGCTGTCGGCGCTGCTGGTATTCGTCGGCTTCAATACCACGTTTTTCCCGCTGTTCATCATCGGCTACATGGGGTTACCGCGCCGCTACCATGCGTATCCGCCGGAGTTCCAGGTGCTGAATGTGCTGTCCACCGCGGGAGCGTCGATCCTGGCGGTCGGCTATGTTCTGCCGATGATCTACTTCCTGTGGTCGTTGCGCTATGGCGAACCGGCGCCGCCGAATCCGTGGAATGCCGTCGGCTTGGAGTGGATGACGCCGTCTCCGCCGCCCACCCACAACTTCGATGAGACGCCGGTTGTGACCTGGGAAGCCTACGACTACGAGCACCAGCCGCAAGAGGAGGTCACCGTTGGCCACTAGCGATATCCAGATCGCTGAGCACGCGCTGCAACATCACTTTGCCGACATGGAGCAGCAGCAGGAAACCTCCACCTTTGGCATGTGGATGTTCCTGCTCACCGAGATCATGTTTTTCGGCGGCCTCTTCTGCGCCTATCTGGTGTACCGCGCCTCGTACTACCACGCCTTCGTCGAAGGCAGCCAGAAGATGAATATCTGGTTAGGTGCCACCAATACCGCCGTGCTCATCTGTAGCTCGCTGACCATGGCGCTGGGCGTCCGCGCCGCCCAGACGGGCAAGCCCAAGCTGATGGTTGTTCTGCTGTTGATCACCATCCTGTTCGGCCTCGGCTTTCTCGGCATCAAAGGAGTGGAGTACCACGAGCACTGGGTCAATCACGAATTTCCCGGCCCGAACTTCCACTTCGAGACCGGCGATCCGGCACACCCGGCGACCGATCCCCAGCACACCGAAATTTACTTCTCGCTGTACTGGGCGATGACCGGCCTGCACGCCCTGCACATGGTGATCGGTGTTGGCCTGGTCGCCTGGATCGTAATTGCCGGCCTGATGGGCGCCTTCACCCCTTCTTACTTCACTCCGGTGGAAATCGTTGGCTTGTATTGGCACTTCGTCGATTTGGTTTGGATTTACTTATTTCCGCTGCTCTATCTGATCAGCAAGAAGCATGGGGGCTAGCGATGAAACACGCTGAAGAACATTTCACTCCTGAGTCCCACATCGTGCCAGTTAGTTTGTATGTGGGGATTTGGGCTTGCCTGATGGTGCTGACGGCCACCACGGTCTTCGCCGCCAGCGTTGACCTCGGCATATTCAACATCGTGGTGGCGCTGGTGATCGCCACCATCAAAGGCACACTGGTGGTGCTGTTCTTCATGCACCTGCGCTACAGCACAAAGCTGACCATGGTGACCGTGGTGGCCGCTATCTTTTGGCTGTTCATCTTGTTTTCGCTCAGCATGACGGATTATCTAACCCGGGCCTGGCCGACAAGTATTCATTGAGGGTTCCGCGCTCACCGGACATTTTGCATTTGCACAAAGTTCGCAATCTGCCGTGTCCTACAAAGTGGTATAGATCGGTGCCGCTGTCTACCGATTGCCACATTGTGGGACATGGAAGCCGATTAAGACCTGGGTTCCCCTTGCAATTACTTTCCCGAACGTTCATCATCCTGTAACAAACCTGCATGTAACCTACGGATGTGATCCCCACATACGACAGTTCCACCCCTGCGGTCGGATACAATACAGCCGTGAAGCAAACCATCTTTGTTGTGGAAGACGACGCCGACATTCTGCGTCTGGTTCGTCACCATCTGGAAGCTGCCGGCTACGGCGTTCGCACTTTCACCGCTACCGCCGGCGTGATCGCCGAGGCCGAAAAACAGCCTCCGTCGCTGTTTCTCCTGGACATCATGGTGCCTGGAGGCGACGGACTGGAACTCTGCCGCCGCATCCGCCAGACCTCATCGCTGACCATGACCCCGGTCATTTTCCTCACCGCCAAAGCCAGTGAGTCGGACCGCGTCATCGGGCTGGAGATGGGCGCCGACGATTACATTCCCAAGCCCTTTAGCCCGCGCGAGCTGGTGGCTCGGATACGCGCCGTGCTGCGGCGATTCGAACGTCCCCTCGCGCCCGCCATCGTCAAGGCGGGCGGCATCGAGATCGACAGCGGCGGCATGACCTTGACGGTTCGCGGTCAGCTCACGCAAACCACGGCCACGGAATTCCGTCTGCTGGAATATCTGGCCCGACATCCGGGAAGAGTGTTCACGCGCGATCAACTGCTCGATGCCGTCTGGCGCGATACCCACTACGTCACACCCCGCTCGGTCGATGTTTATGTGCGCCGCATACGTGAGAAAATCGAGGAGAATCCTGACGAGCCCCGCTATCTGAAGACGGTGCGCGGAGCGGGTTACCGCTTCGAAATTCCCAAGTCCTAAAGAGCTCGAAAACCGTGAAGAGTCGCATCTTCGTCAAGTTGTTCCTCGCGGCCCTGGTGGTCATTGCGGCGTGCACGGTCTCGCTCGATCTGCTCATCGGTCATACCTGGGAGACCATGTTGCGCCGTGACCTGGAAACCTCCTTACGACAAGAAACGGCGATGTTCGCTTCCCGCGTCGCGCAAGCTCCGCCGGGTTCTCTACAAGAGATAACCAAGCAGGCGGCGCAGGCGGCAGGGGCACGGATCACAGTCATCGACTCGACAGGGAAGGTCCTGGCCGACTCCGATTCCGACCCGAACCAGATGGAGAACCACGCTACCCGGCCGGAATTTGTGGCCGCACTGCACGGGCAGGTGGGAAGCTCCACGCGCCTCAGCGACACCATCGGCGTGGAGTTGTTGTACGTGGCCGCGCCTATTGCCGGGGGCGCGGTGCGCATGGCCTATCCCCTCAGCTCGATTCGCGAAGCCAATCGCCAGATCCGCCGCGATCTCATCACCGGCTCGGCGGTCGCTGGACTGCTGGCCCTGCTGCTGAGCTTTGTCGCAACCCAATCGATTGGGAGAAGGTTACTGCGAATCACCAATTTTGCCGAACGTGTGGCGGCGGGCGATCTTTCGGCGCGAATTCAGGAAGGAACGGGGGATGAGATTGCGCATGTGGCCTCGGCGCTGGACAAAACGGCGCGCAGGCTGGAAGAAGGGTTCAGCGCTCTGGAACAGAGCCGGCAGACTTTAGAGACGCTGTTGAACTCTATGCAGGAAGCGGTGATCGCGGTCGCCCAGGACGAGCGGGTATTGTGGGCCAACCAGCGTATGGAGCGTCTGCTGCCCAGCGGAGTGCGGCTGGGCGCTCCATTGGTGCAATCGGTGCGCGACCCGGAAATCCTGGCGTCAGTACAAAGCGCCCTGGCCACGCGTGACGTAACCGTAGCCCGCGCCGCCAAGATTTTTTCCGGGCGGGTCTTCGATGTGACCGCAGCTCCCATGCCGGGCGGAGGCGCAGTGGCGGTGTTGCACGACCAGACCGAAATCGAGCGAGCCGAGAAGACGCGGCGCGACTTCATCGCCAATGTTTCCCATGAGCTGCGCACCCCACTGACCTCCATTCAAGGTTATGCCGAAACCCTGCTGGATAGCCGCAGTATGCCCAGCAACCTGCGGGACTTCGTCGAAATCATCCGCAAGAATGCCACGCGCATGGCGCGTCTCACCGAAGACCTGCTGGTTTTGGCGCGAGTCGAATCGGGCGAGCTGAAACTCAATCTTCAACTCGCCATGCCGCAGGAGTTGCTGGATGACGCAGTCCAGACATTTCACAAAGTTGCAGCGAGTCGCGGTATCGAACTCGCGCTGATGAACACTGCGTCCTCGGCCGTGTTGGTGGATCGCGATGCCATTCACCAGGTATTTTCCAATCTTATCGACAACGCGCTGAAGTATGGCAATCAGGGAGGTAAGGTCCTGCTGGGCGCCTGCGAATCCGAGGAAGGCGTGCAGTTCTATGTTCGCGACTTCGGCTCTGGCATTTCCAGCGAACACCTGCCGCGCTTGTTCGAACGCTTCTATCGGGTGGACAAGACGCGTTCGCGCGAATCAGGCGGGACCGGCCTGGGTCTGGCGATTGCCAAGCACGTGGTGCGGGCACACTTCGGCACAATTCGCGCCGAGAGCGAGTTGAATCACGGCTCGACTTTCTACTTCACCCTGCCGCGGCAGCACGTGCCCGTGACGGTGTAGCGGGGCTCAACTCTTAGCAATTCGAATACGCCCTGCCTGTGAATTAAAGCGAACGTAATCTAGATTTCACGTAGAATTCACGAACCGTGGCTATTCTTCGTATAAAGGCCGGTTGCTTCGCGGCAGTGCTGGATCGAGGAATCAGGACCCAGGCGAGCGCGCCGCTGCGTGTGCAAGTTATGAGAACCGAATGAGTTCAGCCGATATCGCTACCCCTACCCCCGAAGCAATCTGCGCGCAATTGCAGGAGCAGACGCTGCAGGCTTGCCGAGTGGCGAGAAGCGCAGCAGGAATCGTCGCTGAGGGAATTGCGACGGGAGTGGCCTCTGTCCTCGACGGCGTTCGGGAGCGTGAGAAGGAGCTCGACACCCTCGACCGCGTCATCGATCAGGGAGTAACCTCGGTCATCACCCAGGCCGGCGCCGAGCATGCGCGCGAGTTATTGGCCTGCCT
>JBEKQY010000046.1:0-23148 GCA_049519235.1 Candidatus Korobacteraceae bacterium
CGAAGGTTGGCGATGCGCTGCTCGGAATTTGCGATCGGCTCTTTCAGCGCCCGCACCCGTTCCTCGATGGAACGCTGTAGCGAAGCGGAGAAGCGGCGCATCCCCCGCTCCGCCGCTGAGCGGGTCATGGCCTGCCCCGACTTGCTCGCCAGGCGACTGAGATCTTCGGTCAAGGTGTTCCAATCGCCGGAATTGGCGGAGCGGTTCAGCCTGCCGAGCGCGCTCACTTCGTAAATGCGCTCAATTGGTCTCTTGAGACGCGCCTCCAGCACCTTGCTGGCGAAAGCGGAAGCTTCTTGGCGCTCTGCCGAAGAGACCCGGTCAATTTTATTGAGGACGATCAGAATCTCATCCACGTTGGCTGCCACTGCCTCAATGAGCGCTAACTCCTCGCCGGAGATGGGCGGATCGGCGCCGACGACAAGAATTGCAGCATCGATCTGCGGAATGAAATCCTTCGTCGTTTCCGTGTTCCCCGCGAAGACCGATCCGATGCCCGGCGTATCCACAAGGCACATGCCCGAAGCCAGCAGGCGGGAAGGGACGAATGCCTCGACACCATCAACCCGCTTCTTGTTCTCCGGATTGAGTTCCTCGGAGACGTACTGTGGGAGTTCTTCCGGCTGGATCGTCTTCCACTTGCTGTCAATCAGAACACGGGCTGTCCTTTGCGTCCCATATCTCAGTACCGTGGGTACTGTCGTGACCGGCACCACGCCCGTAGGCAATATCGGCTCGCCCACAAGTGCATCGAGCAAGGTAGACTTGCCGCGCTTAAACTGACCGACACAGGCCACGAAGAAACGCCCTTCGTTAATTCTGGCGACAAGCTGACGCACGTCGGCACCGACGGGACCCTCCCCTAACATCTCGGCAATTTCCGCCAACCGGCTAAGAGCTTGCCCCTCGCCAGGCACTGCATTCGGAGCCTGCTTAGGGACCGGTATGTTCTCTATGTTTTGCATTTCCCGCTCAGTTATGCAACCGGGTTGAGGAATTAGTCATTGGCTTACCATCGCAATCTTGTAGTCAATGTATAGCGGAGTAATCTTGATCTGGTTTTCATGGAAATATCTGGGATCGCGCGCCAGGCGAATCATTCGCAGCATGGCTCCCGGATTCCCATCACTGTATTCGACTACCCTCTCCAAGAATTGCGCCAAATTGTCGGCAGTCAGACCTTGTCTCCGTGCGCATTCTCCCGCAAACAGCTCAGCTTTGCCGGGATCGAAATTGCGCAACGCCAGTTTTTCCGCGCGATCAGCGAACAGTGGCAATACGAATCCCACGTCCTCCATGTGGACTGAACGTGAAACAGCGATTACTGGAACGGACCAGTTCAACATTAGTTCGCGGACCGCGGCGGCGAGCGCCTGCGACGGACGCATGAGGTGATCGAGTACGACCAGATAATGAGAGTTGAGCAGGGCATCGCGCACCAATCCCTTGAGCGACACCGCGCTTTTCGTTTGCAAGCGTGACAATCCGTTCGGACACGACTCTGCGAATACGGGATGAGCCGCTGCCAGAAGCAATTCTGACAAACTCCGGTATAGGGCCTGTGGCGTCGGGTTGCTGGGGCTATAGAGAATGCCTGGGAATTCTGGCAGGACAGCAGACAAAAGCAGGGTCTTGCCCACCCCGGCGGGTCCGTGAAACAGGAATGAGCGCCGTTGGCTCAGGCGTTGGCGAAGCTGTTCCGCCTCTTCGAAACGGCCGAAGATGTTTGGCGGAGTATCAGCCGCAGCCTGTTTCGTTTCGAAGTCGTTGTGCGACTTGCAATCCCCGATCACGGCTGCGACCTTTTTCCTTCCTGATGCACATACTTGATCACTTCCACGTCGGACATGGCGATCAAACCTTCCTGCACCATTTCATCGAGTGACGGAATAAGGCGCTGGATGTTCTCTGCTGTATCGATAATCTGGACCAGGATGGGAGCATCTGCCGAGAAGTGAAACATGTGGGACCTGCGAATCATCGTGCTTGCGCCGTAACCCTCAATGCCCCGATAGACTGTGGCTCCTGCGATATCAAGTTTGCGGCAGCGCTCGACTATGGCTTCATAGAGTGGCCGGCCGTGCCATTGGTCATCCTCCCCAAAATAAATGCGCAACATTTTGGCTTTCCCTTCGAGCTTCATTTCTGCGCCTCCTCTGCATCCGGCAACGGCTGTGCATGGGAGTACTTGATAATGTCAACATCGGAAAGCGCCACCAGGCCTTGCAATACCATCTGGTCCAGAACCGGGAAAAAAGCGCGCAACTTCTCCTCCGTATCGACTACCGTCAGCAGGATTGGCGCGTCATGTGACAGGTTCAAGGTCGAGTCCTTGTGGATGCGCCGATTAGCGCCGTATCCCAGAATTCCCCGGTAAACGGTCACCCCCGCGATATCGTTTGCCCGCAGCGCCTGCACCAGGGCCTGGTGAAGAGGTTTGCCGTTCCATTTGTCGTGTTCGCCGATAAGAATGCGCATCATCTTGGCGTGCGCCTGTAGCTTGGCTGCTGGCGCTTCCGGCTGCAGCTTCTTGCCGTCAGGCACGGGCCTTATCACATTGGTATCGTGGACCTCAATAATTCCGTGGCATGCCATCTCCGTCAGCTTGGGCAGGACCTCCTGTACCCGATCAGGACTCTCAAGAAACTCAATCTTGATCGGCATCTGGTCGGAAAGGTCGACCAGTCGGCTGGTGTGCAGTTTGTGATCGGTACCGAAACCCGCCACTCCTCGCATGACTGTCGCATCGGAGATACCCCGGAAAAACAAATAGTCGAGGATTGCGGCATAACAAGCCGTGCCGTGATAGGTCTGGCCTTCCATCACGTAAACCGTCACCTTCTGAGCGGGACCCGTGGTTAGCATTTGCCCTCCTAGCGCGTAAGTCCGCGCTGCGATACCAGAAACTCTGCTATGTGGCCGAGAATGCCGCCACCTCCTGCTTCTCCTCTTCGTACTCGCACTTCGAACGCCGCCAACTGCTTCTCCAGTTCATCCTTATTCGTGGCAAGCATCCGGCGGATCATCTCCGCTTCCGACGGAGGAAGCATGTTGACCAACCTACGACCATGAAAAAGACAGACAGTTCCATATTGAGTTACCCAATTGCAAAAATTGTCCCGCTTTAGCTCGCGAGAATATTCGGCCAGTTTCTCGTCCTCATGTTCGCGGATCGATACACACCAATCGCAGGGGTGCAATTCCATTGGAGCGGATGCTGGTCTAACCTGGGCCTCCTCGAGCATAGCGCGCAAGATCGGTACTGCGTCCACGGCGGGAGAAGCGTGGGCCAGCGACCATGCGTGAAAGTTGCACAGCCTGGTCGCGGGATAACGATGGGCGTTCTCAACCATTGCGTTCTGAAAGCTTCGCATCAAAGTACAGATGGGACAGATGCCCCGGGCGAGTGCCTGAACCATCGAAGTATCTGGGGCGAGAGGGACAAACTGCTCCTTCATGCCAGCACCTGTCCTATGGCGGCTCCGGCCCAGACCGCGATAAAACCAAGGACGAGGCTGAGCGCCACGTTGAGCAATCCGGTCATCAGTTGACCGTCCTGAATGGCACGAAGTGTTTCATATTCAAATGTCGAGAACGTAGTGTAAGCGCCGATGAATCCGATGGGAATCAAATATCGCCAATAGGCGCTTGCCGTCGTCCTGGCGAGCAAGGTCAAGATCAACCCGATCAGAAACGAGCCGCTTATGTTGATGACAAACGTGCCATACGGAAAGCGAACCCCGTAACGGCTTCCGATGTAGGCTCCGAGCGCGTATCTGGCGACCGCACCCAGAAAACCCCCGATGCCAACCACTACGTATTTCAGCAAAATCTCCGGTCCTTTCTATCTCAGTCGTAATTCAGAAAGCGATTGCTTCATTGTCCGTCGCTCGCATGTCGGCAACCAAAATCTTGAAGAGATTCTCCAGATCGGACTTCACTCGTGCAGAATCGATTGTGCTTCGCTTCCGATCCAGTAGGAGCCGCTCCAACTGGGCCCGATAACGATTGGCGTAGCTGTCAAAACGGCGTTCTAGATCCGAATTCGCATCGACTCCCCACGAGTAAAGCAAGCGAGAAAAGCTCTCTACCGCCTGGCCGAGACCGCCCTCGTATGGCTGCAGCCTTTTCGTTGCCGCCCGAACTCGATACCATCGTGCTAAGCTGCCCAGCAACGGCCGCCTTGCAAACTCCTTCTGCCGATTCATATGGAACACCGGCATCTCGACCAGCACCTCAAAGTCCTCCGGTCGCGGCGCGTCCATCGACCTCAACAAAGTGGCTGCCTTCGATAACTGCTTTTGCAATACGGCTTGCACCTTCGACAATTTGTCTCGCACTTCACCAGCCATCTGGAGTGCGACTTCTGCGGCCGTATTCCGGAGCACTTCAGCACAGTCCACCTCCTGCTCGGTGCGCCAGAGATCCGCAATTGTGTCTGCCGCTTTGTTCAAGATGAAGGACCTGAGCATCGGAATCTCATCTGTGGTGTGGCGCAGGTCCGCTTGGAACGTCTGGAGATCTCCGGCGCTCCGCCGCAATTCGAGATCAATTTCTTCCAGTTGCACACGGTCTTCCCCTTCGGGTCTGGGATAGGAGACCACCATCTCAAGGGCAGAACGCACGGCGCCTGCAAGCATCAATGTCTTTCTCGCCAAGGATTCCTGTAGAAGGCGTTGCTTCCGTTCATACAGCGGCGAGAGCCCTTCAGCGAACCATCGCTCAAGCAGTTCGCTATGAGTGGGAATAACGCTGACGGGCCGTACCGGCAGCTCGCTATCGAAGTCAGTTTGCAGTTGTCGCTTGACGTAGGCGATCTGCTGCTCAAGATCCGTCTGGGAAAGAAGATCAGCCTTGCTTACAAGAACGGTAGTGGGCGTGGAAGCCTGGGTCAACGCGCTAATGATTCTCAGATCGTCGGGAGTAAGCGTCGAGCCGGCGTCCACCAGAACAATACCTGCATCGCAGCGGGGCAGATACGCGAGCGTCTCCGCTGCTCCGCTTGTGGCCAGGGATCCCAATCCCGGCGTGTCCACAAAGATGATGCCTTCGCGCAGCCGCTCCGAGGGGTACAACACCAGAATCCGCCCCACGCGTTTCCGGTTCTCCGGATTTAACCGTTCATCAACGAAGGAGGCCAGGTTTTCAATACTGTGCTCGGAAACACCCAAACCCTCCTGCCACACCTTCACCAGAGCCTTTTGGCCGAATCCGATCCTGGTAGGCACGGCGGTGATCGGCGTCACCCCCACTGGCAGCAGGTCGGCGCCGATCACGTGATTCAGCAAGGAAGACTTGCCGGTACTGACGCGGCCGAAGATGGCGATTTCGAGCGCCGTATCTTCTGCCCGATCGAGCAGCATGCTGATGGTCGGACGAAATTCCGTCAACCCGTGCCGGTCAACGATGTCTGCCAACGTTCGCAATGCCTCTACATTCCATCCCTGGTTGGCCAGCTTCTGGACTCTTTCTCGCAGATTACTCGCGTGGGGTTGCAGGACATAGCGCATAAGCTCTTTGATCGCAGACTGCAACTCGGCAACGATGCCGTTCAGATCGGCCGCACCCTCCGGCGATACTGGACCATAACCACGCATGTAGTGTGGCGCCAGCTCCGCAATCGCAATCTCCACGAAGGTGAGATTGACATGGATGGAATGGACCGCCGAGCCGCGCGGCTGCTCCGGCACCAGCGACTGCCCGGCCAATACTTGCAGGAGCTGACCGCGGACCCGTGCAACATAGTCCTCAATCGTCTTGCGTTGCACGGGCGTTATTTCGCTCACATAATTCGGGAATACAGTCTTCGAAGCTGCGGCACTGAGCGTCGCTTCCACATCCCCCAACAGCTTGTCGATGTGCCTGCACGTGATCAGGAGGTGCTGGCGCTGGCTTGCATTCAACGTGATGTGGTCGTCACCCAACCTGGTTCTCTCCAGTCTTGCTTTCTGCCCCGAACTTGAGGATCCACCGGAGCAAACGGCAGCGTCTTGCGTCCTCGACCGAGGACGACGCTGAAGCGGCTTGGAGTTCGCGAACGATAACCTGCCTCGCAGCCGATAAGTGTTGCCCTAGAAACTGCGCGATCTCGTCGACCAGCACCCAATCATTCGAGGTCAAACGGCTTAGAAGAATCCGCAGTGCGGGTTCGTGCCGATTCATACGGAAGGCTATTTCCGCCCCGCAGGACTGTAACCATTCATCGCTCTCATGGAGCAAGAATTCCAGCGACGGCCAGACACTCGCATCGACTCCTTGCTCCGCCAGTAAACGCACAGCGGATTGGCGCCGGCGCAAACTGGTTGGGCTTTCCTCGCTGCGCGACGGCTCGGGAGAACGAACGTTTTCGATCAGATAAGGAACCGCCGTCCTGTAAATCGGACGGATGCCTTCGACAGCAGCATTGCGGCAGAAGTCACTTTCCAGAGCAGCTACCAGAACCGGGGCCGCTGCCTCGCGTCGGAACTGCGCCAGGGCCTCAACGGCTCCCGGCAGTTTTCTTCGTATCGCCAGCCCACGCAGCACGTAGAAATTTTCGTCGGATTGACTGCGCGCCATCTCGCGAGCCGCTGTGTTCTCAACCGCCTCTTCGGCCAGCCTAAGAACGGGATCTGTAATGTTCTTGTCTCGCAACAGATATTCGCTCAGGACCCAAAATGAGCCGAGTTCACCCAAGGTGCGCACCACCCGCTGTCGTGGCAGGTACACAGTGCTGGGCGACCCTTCCAGCAAAACGTGGCGCAAGGCCGGAACCGCGCGGTCGCCAAGGGCTACGAGGGCTCCAACGCTCAGCTCACCTTCAGTGAGCGAGAGCAAGCCCTCGACGAGCCTTGCGATTCCGGTTTCGTCCTGATCCAACTGTGCACCGGGTTCGATGAGTTCCGTCATTACTTCTGCACCACCTCGCCAATCCGCTTGGCATACACCCACGTCCGGCATACTTGGCAACACTTCCGAGTTCCGCCTCGATTTCGAGCAGCCGGTTGTCATGTGTTGGGAGGGCTTGCCGGGAGACATGACTCCGGAGACAAGTTTCCCTCGTCAGGAGTCATCATCTGTCCGTTTCAGGGAACAGCGGTTCTGGGTGAACTCCTTCACCCTTTATGCAGCTTTACAGGTCTTTAATAGCTCACGACCGTGAAGAAGTCAACCGTCTGGACGGAAGCTTATCGTCGTTACCCGAGAGCTGGTTAGCGGGCGAGCGGGCAACATCGGCTTGACGGGAATCTTCCAATCCTGAAGTGCGATAATAATTCCTGCGCAAAGGGGGAGTGTTGTCCAGCAGGGGAATCGTCATGGCGAAATTCTCGCCCACAACGCGAAAGGGCGATTGCGAAGAAATCGCCCACCCGTCGACCGCCTATGGTCGGCGGCGGCGCAATTGGACTGACGCCCACGGCCCCGTCCCTCCCGGCCAAGTTGTCGATGCCTCATGCGGCAATAAACACTGCATCGCGCTGCAACACTGCTATCTCCGTCCGCGGGTCGAGCCGCCGCGCAAGTACCGCAAGATTGTCGAGCGTGTTCACAGGCTGCAAATCGGTCAGCACATCGACGTTCCGGGCGTTGGCACAGACGAGAGGAGCCGTAACCGATTTCGCTGTGGCTTGTATGCGGCTGCGGGGTTAGACAAGGTCTCGGTACGTGGGCAGCCGGATGGGAGTGTGCGGGTCACGAAGGTCGGGAGATGGTCGAGCGTGCGCTGAGTCCGACGTTCTGGGGGAAGGCAGCGCCTTTCCCGCAGTGCAAGGTCATACCGCAGGTATTGCTGCTTTGTTAAGGGAAGCCTCCATGCGGGCCATTCTTTCCTCGAGGCTCGCCACAGAACTTTGTGCGATCTCTGCCTGTTGGTCTTGACGGAAGATAGGATTATTGACCCACCAGTCCATGCCCATCTCTTTGGCCTTGTCCACCGAACAGATTACCAGCCTGATCTGAATGGAAAGCAGTTCGATGTCCACCAGCTTCACGCGGATGTCGCCGGCGATGACGATACCTTTGTCCAGAACTCGCTCCAGAACATCGGACAAGGTGGAAGTCTGGAGTGAATGCGACAAGCCTCGTTGCGGTGTCATAACGTCTCCTTAAAGCAGCCGGCCGAGCGGACCGAGATCCAGGTTGAGGTCTTCTTCTTCCAGGTCAAATTCCTTCCGCAACCGCTCGATCTCCCGGCCTTGCTGCATGAGGGCCAAACCCAGCCTCTCAATTTGTTGGTTGCTGAGCGACCCGGACTCCACGCGGCGGATTGCCTGCCGCTCCAAGACTTCATGCAAGAGCTTGACCAGGGTCAACACCAATTGGGCAAGTCCATTCTTCGTGGCAGTGGAATCCAGGTCTAGGCGGCGGCATCTCCTGGCCCGGTTCCGGCATAGCTCAGGACCGGCTTCCAGGACCTGGGCGAATTCGCTCAAATGCTCGGACTCAACCCGTGCTAGTTCAGCGGAAGCCATCAGCCCCCTCCTGCCGTGAGCCCATCGGCGCTGGTGCGGCGGCCAGGCGCGCCGTCTCGATTGATGTCAAGATCAGCTTGAGTCCCAGATAGACCAGGTCGATTCCGGCCACGGAGATGGTCGCCTCGCCATCGATCACAGCCCCTTTGCGCAGCACTCGGTCCAGCACTTCGCAAAGCGTGATCTTCTGCGTTTCAGCGAGCGTGAACTCTTCTTTCGCGACGAGGCTGGCCCCGGTTTTGTGCTCAAAGGACATGAACTGTCTCCGCTTCCTCCCGCGCGCCCGGGAAAATGGTGTGCGGTCCGAGTTTCGTCTTGCTGAGGCCATGGGCAAAAATGGCTTGTCCCAGTTCGCTTAAGCGCTGGAGCCCGCGCAACTCTCCGTGGCGATAGATCGTCGTGACCCGGCCCGGGAACCCTTGCTTGAACTTCTCGCAGATCTCCAATTCCCTGCGGTTCAGGGCGGAACACAAGGCGCAGCCGTTCGGCGGGGTGAGCAGATTGACGAACATTCCGGGAACGTTGATATGAAGCCGCCGGCATGCGGCCAGCAAATCGCGGGTCTCCTCCAGCGCCATATTGGTGGGAATGCCGACCGCGTAGAGCGCAGATCCGCCGGGGTCGTTGAGCAATTGCCGCAGCCGCTTCAAGTTCTTGGACATCCTCACCAGCTCTTGGGAAAACTGGGTAAGGCGGATGACATGGGCGTATTTCAGCAACACGTCGAAGAAGGCCTTGAGCCACCGATCGATCACGTCCGGAAGCTCCAGCAAACGGACCAAGTGCCCGGTGGCCGCCGAATCCAGCACGAGAACGTCATGTTCGCCCGCCGCCAGCAATGCCATGACCCGCGTCAGCCCCATGACTTCGTCCAGGCCGGGAGGAGACAAGTCGAGGATCCGCTCCAGGACTTCGCGGTCGAAGACCAGATCGAAGTTCGCGGAAACCGATTCCAGAAAGTTTTCGACATCTCCAGCGTATTGCCGCTTCAAGCCCTCGAACTCGGCCTCGGAGTCGATTTCGAGCGCCGTAAGGTGGGGCAGCACGCTGGTGGGAGCGGAGGCGAGGGGCATCTCCAGGCAGCTCGACAGCGCGTGCGCAGGGCCGGTAGAAACCAGCAAGACGTTCTTGCCGGAGGAGTTTTCCGCCAGATGCAAGGCAGCGGCACAGGCCAAGGTGGTCTTGCCCACGCCACCCTTGCCCGCAAAAATCAGCAGCGCGCTCTCCGCGGGCAGACGTTGTACCGCCCCCCCAACTTGGATTGCAGGCGATGGTCCGCATTCGGGAACTGGGGGCGGCACGCCAACCCGTTGGGCGCCCTCCCAAAAGCGGTCCAATGCCGGCCGCCCGCGGACCTCCTCGGCATGAAGCGGCATTCCCCACAGCGCGAACCGGCTCAGGCACTTGTTCGCGCGAAGTTCCCGGAGTTGCGCGGCTTGAAGAAATCGCTCCTCCCGGCACGCGGGACAGTTGTTTTCGGGATAAAGCTTGTTGATGACGATGTCGCCAACCGGGATCCTCAGCCGTTGGGCTTCGCTTACGATCAAGACGGTCTCGCGCAGGCTCATCCGCTCAGCCAGCATGACCGGGACAAACAGGCAGCGCGCCGGGTCCTGTAGTATCTCTTCCATCCGCTTCACCGAGGCGGCGAGTTCGTCCAGGAAGATCTCCGGTCCATCGCGGCGCTCGGAATGCGCGAAGGCCCACTTCAGGTAGCGATGCTTCGCCAGCAGGGTGTCGAGCATCGCCAGCCATTTGCGCAGGAACTCGGGCATGTTGAGCAGGCGGAGAGTGTGCCCGCTCGGCGCCGTGTCCACAATAATGGAGTCGTAGCGGCGTTCCTCGACCCAGGCCGATATTTCCAAAAAGGCCATCAATTCATCGAGGCCAGGCAGCGACAACTCCAGGAAGCGGTTGATTTCCTCGTCATCAAGAAAGGTGCCGCGCGAGGCGATCTCGCGCAGCTCGTCGCCATGCTTCTGCATGAAATCGAGCAGATATTGCTGCGCATCGAGTTCAAGGACGCTGAGATTTTCCGGCGGAGGCAAGTCCGCCAGGCTGTCGGCGAGGGAGTGGGCGGGATCGGTGGAGACTAATAGAAACGACGAGTGCGGCGCGCGCGCGGCCAATTCCAGGGCCGCTGCCGCAGCGCAAGTGGTCTTCCCCACCCCGCCTTTGCCGCCGAAGATCAGCAACTGAAGGCGATGTTCGAGGAAGCGTGGAACTGCCTTGTCGGACGCGCTTGCGGTGCGCTCTGCCATCTCCCGATCCTTGCCTTGGGGGTCCGTTTCCACACCCTTACTCGACCACCCCGCCTATTCGATCTCGCCGCCGGTCTTATCGAGCTGGTCGAGACGTTCCAGCAGCAGCTTCTCTTCGGCGGTGAATTCCTGCTCGCTGATCTTGCCGGTTTCCAGCCTCATGTAGAGTGCGCTTAGCTCCGCCGTGATGGATTCGGCGTCCGTGGCCAGGGTCTCCTGCGCCGAGTTGTAGATCTCCTTAAAGATCCAGAACAGGCTGTGCACCGGGGCCAGCAGAATGTCATCCACCAAGAGCACTGGCTCCCTCCCCGCAGGCTTACAACTCGAGCTCCACATTGACGAAATTGTGCGGCGCCCAGGGGCCGTTGTAGTCGAGGGCAAAGCTGTTATCGAATTGCTTCGCGATCTCGAACACCGCGGCCTCGAACCCGGGCATGTCCTCGCGCCTGACCAGGCACGCCAGGTTCATCACCTCGCACTCGTTGCGGCACTTTAATGGTCTGCTTTCGAAGCCCTGGCCCGACAACGCCTCGATGGTCTGGTCGGTGTAGCTCTCGCGGTCTTCCTTAAGGAACTGGTCGAACATGCTCCCGACTTCGATCTTGTGCTCCTGCGTCGGCCTCGAATTCACGCCCAGCAGGCGGTCGCGCGCCAGCCGCAACTCGGGGTGCGTCTGCACAAAATATTCAAAGATATTGGCCACGTCCCAGCGCACCCGCAGGCCCATCTCCACCTTGCCGGCAACGTGGCGGAGCCGCTCCGTAAGCGCCTGCTGGTTGCGGGCGAGCACCCTGCGCACCGCCGCCGGACCGTCCGCCACAATGCCAAATGCCATGGGCAGCGGCGTGCTTTCCGTCATCAGTTTCTTGAGCAGCTCGTGATGAGCGGCCAAGCGGGCACGCTCCGGCCGCACCCTTTCGCCGCGCACGTCGCTGACGATGACGCTCAGCCCGCCGTTGGCAATGGAATAGACCGGCTGTGCGTCGATGCCGGGCCATTCATAAATGCGCTCTTCCCCGCCCAGCACGATGGCGTAGAGGTAGGTCCTTTGCCGGGCCGACGCCTGCACGGGCAGATGTTTGTCGGTGGCCTTCGCAATCGGGGTGTAACTGCTGCTCACGGCTGTTTCCTCCTCAGATTTGCGCGTCCGGCTGGCGAAAAACGCAGGGGTGCTGGCCGCCGCGCGGAGCTGAGTGTCAGTACCGTATCTTGAACGGTTGCGCGCGTCCCTGCACCGGCAGCCTGGCGCCGGCTGCGCCGCTCTTCTGTTTCACGGCGGCCAAGGCCAGCAGGATCCCGGACTGCTCCGCCTCGATCTCCCGCAATCGCGTGTCGAGTTCGGCTAGCCGCCGCAGGGCGCTGGTGCGTTCGGTGGTGCGGCGGGACTTTTCGATTTCCAGGCAGGCAATCTGCAAGTGGGCCCGGTGCGGGACTGTGATCTTGTCCACTTTCCCTGCCAATGTGCGAATGGTGCGTAAACCTCGCAATGGGATGGGCATGTCATTCCCCCTCGCGTCTGCGGTCCTTGCGGCGCCTAGCCGGGCCACCGCAAACGTGCCGGATCGCTTCTTCCACCTTTTCTTTCATGACCGATTGGCCTTCATGCGTGACCTTGGCGGTGTCCGCACTCAGCACATCGTGGCAAATCGTCGCAAACATCGGGTCCCCGGCCCGGGCCGAGCCCTGGTAGTGGGCCAGGATGCGGGCGATGGCAATGCCGGCGCGGATGGTGGGACGGTGGTTGTTGACCCCGACGGCGCGCAGTTCCCGGATGATGTCCACGATGGCTTCCGCGTCGGAGCGCGGCAGTCCAGACTTCGCCGCCGCGATCTCAATCTCGGTCTCGCGGTCGAAGTGCCCCAGGTTCATGGTGATCAGCCGGTCGAGCAGCGCGTCCTGCGTCTTGTGCACGCCGGCGTATTCTTCCGGATTGGAAGTAAGAATGGCGCGAAACTCTTCGTGCACCCGCAGCGCCCCTTCGCCGGAGCGGTGCAGGTTGGGCAGGTTGAGGATCTTGCCTTCCAGCACGCTCAGCAGGACGTTGTTGGCCTCCGGCCGGGAGCGGTTGAACTCGTCGTAGATGAGGGTGTAGCCCCTCAGGCAGGCGGTGGTGAGCCGCTGGTCCTCCCACACCGTGCTCAGGCTTTCCTCCGTCTTGACCACCGAGTGGATGTAGTTATCGATCACCTTATATTTGTGGTAGCCGGAGTCCTTGCCGACCAGGTCGGAACTGGCGTACTCGTCGTCGCCATGCAGCAGCACCACCGGCCGGCCGCGCTGGCTGGCAACGTGCAGCGCCAGCGTGGTTTTTCCCGTCCCGGCAGGCCCGGCAAAGTGCAGGGCATAGCCGACCTTCAAATAGGTCAGCGCCCGGCCGGTTAGGCCGTCAATGTAGGGGGTGGAGACAAACGAGTCGCTGGCTTCCGGAACCACGTTGATCTCCTCGCACGGCGTCTTGATCTCGACCACCGGGGCCAGCGCAGCTCCATCGTTGCCGATGCTTGCTTCCGGGCATAAAAAGCCGTCTTGGTTCACCAGGGGCTGGGGAAGTGAGGTCACGAGTTTTACTCCTTTCCGAAGTCAAATGACGGCGCGGGCGGGTGCGCTCTTCGCCTTTCGCTCTTCGCTCTTCGCTCTTGCCAGAATTGCTGAAGGGGTTCTCTGGCTAAAGGCGAAAAGCGAGAAGCGAAAAGCGGCAATCGGCTACGCGCTGGGACGCCTGCCCCAGACCCGCCGCACCGTCTCCAGGTCTTCGCGCACACCTCTGGTCTGTGCCGCCACGGAATGCTTCAGGTTGCCCAGGAAAGCCATGCGGGTTTGGTGCGCCCCCTTGGCTTTGCGGGCCAGGGCCTCGGCAAAGGCGGCGCAGGACCCAAGCACTTCCACCTGGCGCGCCTTGGTTTCCTCGGCGACTTCCTTCTTCAGGTCTTCGCGATCGGCACGCAACGTCTGTATCTCCTCGCACAAGCGAGTCATGTCTTCTGTCAATCTGCCCACAGCCGGCCTCCTCTTGTTCTCTGTCGATGGCGCAAGCGTGCGCCGTTTTGGCCAAAGGGAGGGGCCTGGACCAGGCCCCTTCCTTGGGTTGCGTCTCACCGGCGACGCATTAAGCAGGAGCTGCAGCGCTAGCCGTCAGACCAATCGCCTCAGCATATTTGAGGTAGGTCTCCACGGAGGCCACCACTACCCGGGCTTCGACCGATAGCAGCTCGATCCCGACCAGCGATACCTTCAGCCACGCGTCGATCACGATACCTTTGTCGAGAATGCGATCCACCACTTCCGCTAAGCTTGAGGAATCGGTGGACTTTTGGACCTTCGCCATTTTTTTCTCCCTTTCTGGTAAGAGCGTTACCTTCTGCGCAGTCCAGCAGGCCACAACGCCCACCAAACCGTGTCCACCTTACTCATGCAAGCTCTCTGCCACGCCGCACGCGTTTGCCGAACTCGCGGCTTTCTGCTTGCACAAAGCGCAGCGAAGGGTCGTACGTGCTTTCCAGATCGCTAAGAGTAACTTTCGCAGCGCCGGCATATTGTTTCTTCGCTGGGGCCTAACACGCTGTAAATAAGCGGGCGTTTTCCTTTTGATCGGAAGTTCTCGGAGAGACTCCGCGTGCGCGTCCGGTTTTGGTATCAGCATTTCCATTTCTACGTGAGAGAAAAAAATGTCGCGCCAGGCCTGCGCGATGGGACCGCAACCCGCAGTCAGGGACTCGACTCTATGGAGCGCACGCATGAACAGTGTGGCGTGTAGTCCCGAGCGGCAATAGGCCGCGGGTAAAAGCCATCAGGAAATCGCCATCAGTAAATGGATGGTGCGATCGGGAAATCGACGAAGTTATACGGCGGCCACGGTCCGCTGAGCAGAATTTTGGCATCTGCCGTGGTGCGATACTCGCGAACCAGATCGCGAAAGCGCGCGACCTGAATGCGCGGCACCAGAAAGTACACCGACAACAGGCGAGGTGCCGCGGCCGGCGGCTCCACTTTGCGGCGAGCGAAGCTACCCGCCAGCGCGCCGCAAAGCGAGTCGACTACTTCGTTCTGCTGGCCTGCGCTGCGGTCCGAGCTACGGTAGTGCCGTTTTCTGCTCGACAAGTACGCTGCGCCCGTGGCGTCACCGTGGTGATTGGGCAAGGCCGGCTGCGGGCCCGCCGTCCCAGCGGCGGCGGGTAGGCTGCTAAGAACTTGCACGCCCATTTCGGCGAAGCCTTCGAGTTGCTGGAGGAGCGCATCGTATTCCGCGCCATGCTCACGCAGCAAGTCCACCACTTCCGCTGGGCCGTGCAACCAGCATCCATAGCGCATCGGTACTATCGTTGCCTGTTCGAAGTAATACTCAACCACCTTCTCGTAGGCGAGCACGGTCCCTACATCCGGCGGCGAAGCGGATTGCTCAAGTGCGGAAAACACCGCGCTCAGGCCGCTGTCCGACACCAGGCAGATGGGCCGGCTTTGCACGCCCAGCGGTGCTTCCGGGCCCTGACGCGATCCCTCGCGGACGACACAATAAAGCACGCAACTCATGGCGTGCCGGCCACGGACAAGGCGGGAACGAAGCGGAATGGGGGCCAGGGGCCGGAGAGCTCAAACAGCAGTCCCTGCTGGCCCAAGTCGAGATTGGCACGATCGAGACGCTGCTGGAAGGCGGTGAGGGCCGAGCTGGGCAGCAGAAATGCCCAGTTCAACACTTCCTCGATGCCGCTCTCCGTGGCCTGGTGAGAGACTACTTTACACTCGCGAAATTCTAAAGCGTGGCCAGCCAGATCGCGCGCCACCTGGCGGGACGTCTGCTCCAGCCAGCCGCTAACTTCCGTTTGGGCATGGTTGCGGATGCGCTGCTCGGCAAAATAGCGCATCCCCTCCGCCATTGCCGAGAGTTGCTCTTGCTGCGCCGACAGGCATGACGAGAGCACCCGGTGCTGGGCCAGCGTTCGGTTTAACAGGCCCTTTACCGACCATTCCCCATGGCCGCTCACGCGCAGCAGGAACTCGAGGATGGTTTCGCGGTGCGTGTCCATGAACTCGGTCAAGGCCTTTAGCGACGAGAACAGCGTCCCGAAGCGCACGGGCAACACCGGGGACAGTGCCATCACTTCCTCAATCACCGCCTCGTGACGAAAGGCCCGCGGCCCCACCCAGGTGAGCTCCTGCATTTGCCGCTCCGCCGCCGGTCCGCAGAACTCTTCCGCCGCCACATGACTGAGGACGGCGCAGAGCTCGGGAGAATGGTGGAAGATCCACAGCGGGTGATGATCGTCCACACCGCTTCCCTGGATGTCGAGGACGCCATCGGAGCGGGCAAAACAGAATACGTACAATACCTCTTCGCCGTTCACCATCGCGACTGATTCCCCTTACATCCGACCTTCTCCTCGCGCGACCGCGCCCCACGCGGGAGCGCCGCTTGCCCTCCGATTCAGGTAGAGATGGTCCGGCATTCCACCCGGTCTCCAACCGTCCTTTGCAGCGCCGCCTCCAGGTCCGCGAGCTCAATGACAACGCGGGCCGGCTCGGCACCGGGCGTTTCGCCGGCCCGCACCGCGCGCCGGATGGCGAGCATGGCTGCCTGGTGGCATATCGAAGCGATGTCGGCGCCACTACAGTCTTCGGTTTGCGACACCAGCTCCCGCAGGCCCACTTCCGCCGCCAGCGGCTTGTCCCGCAAATGGACGCGGAAAATCTCCTCCCGCCCGGCTTCGTCGGGAGGCGGAATCTCCACGATTTCGTCGAAACGGCCGGGCCGCACGATAGCGGGATCGAGAATGTCGGCGCGGTTGGTGGCGCCCAGCACCAGCACTCCCCGCAGCTCCTCCACTCCATCCAGCTCGGCGAGGAACTGGCTGAGCACGCGCTCGGTCACGTGCGAGTCCGAGGTTCCACCGCTGCGGGCCGGCACCAGAGCGTCGATTTCGTCGAAGAAGACAATGCACGGGGCAGCCTGGCGCGCCTTGCGGAAAACGTCGCGCACCGCACGCTCCGATTCCCCGACATACTTGGAAAGCAGTTCCGGTCCCTTGACCGAAATGAAATTCACCTTGGACTCGCTGGCCAGGGCCTTGGCCAGAAGCGTCTTGCCGCAACCCGGCGGGCCCGAGAGCAGGATCCCTTTGGGAGGCTTGATTCCGGCTTGCGCAAACAGGCCGGGATACTGGAGCGGCCACTCGACGGCTTCCACCAGGCGCGCCCTGGTTTCGGCGAGGCCGCCCACATCGCTCCAGCCGACGTTGGGGACTTCGACAAACACCTCGCGCATCGCCGAAGGTTCGACGGTCTGCAGCGCGGCCACAAAATCGTCCATCTCCACTTGCAGCTTGGCCAGTTGATCGTAAGGGATGCTGGCCAGTCCGAAGTCCACGTCGGGCATGATGCGGCGCAGGCAGATCATGGCCGCTTCGCGGCACAGGGCCTCCAGGTCCGCGCCCACAAAACCGTGGGTAATGGCCGCCAAGTGAGGCACGTCAACGGTCTCGGCCAAGGGCATGCCGCGGCTGTGGATTTCCAGTATCTCCAGGCGGCCGTTGCGGTCGGGAATGGGGATGGAAATCTCGCGATCGAAGCGGCCCGGCCGGCGCAGCGCCGGGTCCAGCACATTGGGAAGATTGGTGGCGGCAATCACCACCACCTTGCGCCGTTTGGAAAGCCCGTCCATGAGCGCCAGCAACTGCGCCACCACCCGTTTTTCGACGTCGCCCACCACCTGCTCGCGGCGGGGAGCGATGGCGTCGATTTCATCCAGGAAGATGATGCTCGGCGACTTGCGGCTGGCGTCGTCGAAGATCTTCCGCAAATGCGCCTCGCTCTCGCCATAAAACTTGTGAATGACTTCCGGGCCGCTGACGGAAAAGAAGTTTGCCTGCGTCTCATGGGCGATGGCGCGCGCAATCAGCGTCTTGCCGCAGCCCGGCGGGCCATAGAGGAGCACGCCGGTGGGCGCATCGATGCCCAGCCGTTCGAAGACCTCGGGATAGCGCAGCGGCAGCTCGATCATTTCGCGGATGCGCAGCAGGTGCGGCTTCAGCCCGCCTATGTCCTCGTAAGAAATGGCGCGCTCGCCGGATTCTGCCGGGGTGAGCTTGGAGATGGTCAACTGGGTGGCGGCGCCGATCAGCACCGGTCCTCGGGGCGTGGTGCTCTCGACCTTGAAGTCGGCCCAGCGGGAACCGAAAAGCGCGGCCCGAATGCGGTTCTCCGCCAGGACCGGCAGGCCGTCGAGGCGGCTGCCGATGTACTCCATGTCGCGCTCAGCCAGGGTCACATTGGTCGGCACCAATACCACGCGCTCGGCCGGCCGACAGGCGATGCGCCGCACCTGCACATGTTCGTCCAGTCCGGTGCCGGCATTCTCGCGGGTGAGCCCATCCAGTTGCACCTGGGAACGGCCACGCATTTCGCGGTAGGCCAGTGCCGGCTACTTCGACGATGTCGCCGGCCTCGATGCCCAGACGGGCCAGGTCTTCGGGACCCATGCGGGCGTAGGCCCGGCCCACGTCCTTGCTGAGCGCTTCGCCGACTTTGAGTTTCAGTGGCTGGTCATCCATGGTAGTTCTCCGTATGGCGTCCTCCAATAACGGCATGGCTCGGAGGGGCGTCCGCTTTTCGCTTTTCGCTATTCGCCTTTCGCCAGAGGTTCTGACGTACGCTTTTGGCGAAGAGCGAACCGCGAACCGCAAAACTATTTCGCCCACTTAATTTCCAGCACGCCGTTGTTGCAGCTCACCTGCATCTTTTCCTTGCTCACCACGCGCGGCAGCAGGACTTCCTTGCGGTATTTCTTCTCTCCGTGCTCGGCCACGATGGTCAGCAGATCGTCCTCCAGCTCGATCTTCACGTCTTCCCGGCTGATGCCGGGCAATTCGGCGAGCACCAACAGGTGACTGTCCTCGTCAAAGACGTCGACCATGGGCTCGCGCACCTCCTGCACCTCGGTCTTGCCCGACTTGGCGTCGCGGCGAATGTTGCCGAAGGGCTCGATGCGCGGCCCCTGGTCGCCCAGTCCCAGCTTGACGGTGAATCCGTAGATGCCGCGGACCTCGTCCCCTTCGCCGCGAATGTTCCCGGTGCGGGAAATCTCTCCCCGCTGTTCCAGGTCCTGGAGTTTCTCCGCCAGGTCTCCAAGGCCTTTGAGGATGCCTCCCAGACCGCCCTCGATGCCACCATGCCAGCGTTTGTCCCTTACTTTATCCACTGCAAGCTCCTTTCCGCATTCCGTGGTTGACCAGAATGTCGTACTCCTTGATTTTGAGATGAATGGTCTTGTAATCGATCCGCAGCAAGCGCGCCGCTGCCGCTTTGTTGCCTCCGGTTTCGCGCAGCACGCGGGCCAATATCTCGCGCTCGATGGCCGCGGTCTTGCGTTGCACAATTTCCCGCAGCGACAGGTCCCCGGCGGAAGCGAGCTCCATGGCCGGCTCGGCTGCCGGCACGGGGACCGACTGGGGGACAGCGCATTCGGCGCCCAGATGGTGCTCGGTAATGACGTCGTCGGCCAACAGGACCGCGCGCCGGATCACGGAGCGCAGTTGGCGCACGTTCCCCGGCCAGTGGTAAGCCAGCAATACATCCACCGCGGCTTGCGAGAAGGCGCGCACGTCCTTCTGTAGTTCGACATTGGTGAGGTCCAGGAAGCGCTTGGCCAGATACAAGATGTCTTCACGGCGCTCGCGCAATGGCGGCACGCGGATGGCGAACTCGTTGAGGCGGAAATACACGTCGTGGCGAAACGAGCTGTCGCGTACTTCCGCCAGGTGGTGCAGGTCTTGATTGCTGGCCGCCAGCACCCGCACGTCCACCTTGATGGGCTGGGTCCCGCCAATGCGGTAGATGGTGCGGTCCTGGAGCACGCGCAGCAGCTTGGCCTGCGATCCCAGCGGCATGTTGGAGACTTCGTCGAGGAAGAACGTGCCCTCGCCAGCCATCTCGAACTTCCCCATCTTCTGGCGGTCAGCCCCGGTGTAGGCGCCCTTTTCGTGGCCGAAGAGTTCGCTCTCCAAAAGCGTCTCCGGGATGGCCCCGCAGTCCATCGTCATAAACGGACCTTGGGAGCGCGAACTGAGTCCGTGTATGGCGTGCGCCACCAGTTCCTTGCCCGCTCCCGTCTCCCCCAGAATCAGGACGCTAAAGTTGGTCTTGGCAACCCGGGCGACCTCGGAAATCAAACGAGAGACGGCGCCGCTCGGCCCCATGGATTCGCGCAGAGAAGCGGGGTCCTCCACCTGGGAAGACAAACAGCGCAGCTTGCGCTTCAGGGCGCGCTCGTTCAAGGCCCGGAAAACCACCCGCAGCACCTCGTGCTTTTTCAGCGGCTTTTCCAGATAGTCGTGGGCGCCCGCCCGGATGGCGGCAATCGCACCCCGAATCTCGGGGGTGCGGGTCATGAGAATTACGGGGAGGTCTTCGTCCAGGGCCTTGGCCGCCTTCAGGGCATGCATTCCGTCCATGTCCGGCAGCTTCAGCGCCATCAGCAACGCATCCGGGACCTGGGTGCGGATCTTCTCCAGGCCCGACTCGCCGGTATGGGCCAGAATCGTGTTCAGACCCTCGTTTGCCATGCAGTCGGAAAGCAGAGCGCACGCCTCCGGCTGATCGTCCACCACCAGGACCTTGTTCTCGGCGGCGGTCATGGACGCGGGCCTCCGCGATGCAGGCCCTGCCGGGCCGGACGAAGCACGCGAATGTCCTTGTCGAGCCACGGCTCAATGGCATGGAGCATTCCCAGAAAAATCAACCCGGTCTCGCCATTCTGTAGCGTGCTGCTGATGCGGCGGCCAATGAATTGGTCGCGCCGCTTGAGCAACGAGTTTTCCAAAGCCTGCGCGTTGGATTTGCCCCGTCCCGCGCCTTCTGGCCTCTGCCTGCCGTATACCGCTTTGGCCAGTTGATATTCCTCGACCAGCAGTTCGGCCGATTCCGTTCCCATAAGCGTGGCGCCCTTGTCTTTCAGTTTGAGCAGCAGTAGGTAGTTTCGGCTGCCCACCTTCCCCATATCGGCAACTATCTCCAACTCATGACCGCAGACCGGCAGTCCATCCTGATAAAGGCGGGCGCGCTCGTACGGCAACCGCAGGCCATCAATGGTCTCTTCGAGCTGTTTCCAGAAAGTTTCCACCAGGTCCTGGTTCCGCTCCCACGCTTTTTTCCCTAGCTTGCGGACTTTCAAGCGCTGGATCGGCTCTTTCAGTTCGCCCATGTCGGCCGGCGTATGAATGATTGGCACCAGGATGAGGACCCTGCGCCCGGATTCGGCGCCACCGGCTGGGGAGATGGCTGTGTTAGTTTCTTGGCCCATGGCCCTCATCCACAGAGTCGGCACAGCGGGAAACTGCTGGCCGAGTTTGCGCCTTAGCGGCGGAAATGACCGGGAATCGCGGGGAGTATCGACGAATTGCCATTGCAAGATCTATCGTGTTGCCGTGCGTCCTCGCTCTTCCGGTCGGGCGCAATCGCAAATCTCTCATGTTGGGCAGATTCCGGTTCGGAGAAGAGCGTGCACCGTTTCCTGGAACCGGTCGAGGCATAGGTTCCAGACTGCCTGATGATCGTCGCGCATCTGTTCGTGCAGCAGACCCAGGTGAGTTAATTCCAAGCTGCTGGCGCCCTTGGCGAAGCTGTGACGGAACCGCAAGACTACCAAGGTCTCGGCTCTCCTGTCGCCGTAGGGAGGCCAAGTGAAAGCCAGAGTTCCTGGTTCGCGGACCTCTTGGTAGTGTCCGCTGTAGGAGTAGATCTTGCTGGTTGCATCCCGCATATCGACCCGGTAACTGCCGCCGACACGGAGGTCGACCACCACCTCCGCGGTCACCCACGCAGGCCCAAGGTGAAACCAGCGCTTCATAATGCAAGGCGTGGTCCATGCCCGAAATAGCAAGAGTGGAAGCCCGGGTAGATCGCGAACGATACGGACACCGAACTCGTCGCTGCACAAGACCGTCCGGCATCTACCATTTTCAGGCGTAAACGCCCCCTTTGGCGGCACTAAAGAGTTATATCCCCTCTCGCTTTGAAGGTTGCAGCAGACGACGCTGCCCTCACGTCCCGCGAGTTAAATCTAGTCAAAAGTGGTATATGCTAATAATTCTAAAGTGCCACAGTGTACCCGCAGTCTTATTGCCACCAATACCAGCCGGTTGTGCAAAACTAAGTCTTTGCGGCTCTGTAGATTAGCGGTAGACAAGGCGGTCGGAGCGGAGGTGAATGTTCGATTCTTGGACGTTCCAACGACCAAGGAATGGACACGCAGCTAAGCTATTTCCAATCGCGGTTCATCAAAACTCACGGTCGCTGGCGGAACTGGCGCAGCAGACCGGGCGCAAGAAGCCTAACCTTTCGCGCACCTTGAAGACCATGGAGCAGTATGGTCTGGTCAAGGTTTCGCGCCACAATCGTCGCCTCGTTCCGAAGGTGGACTACAGCCGGGTTGCGGTAGTCATGGAGCTGAGCGCCTAACAGTCCCACCCAAGCAATACCGGCTTTGGGCGGGCCCCCTGCAGTCTTGCACAGGCTCTACTTTCTAGGCGAGACCGTGAGCAGGCCGATGCGGCGGGCGTTGGCCGAGTCTGCAATGAGCTGCGCCAGCCGTCGCTGGCGGGTTTCTTCCCGCTTGGCACTGATGACCCACCACGCCGAGGTGCGGCGGTACCACGGCGCCTGCGCCTGATAGAACTCCCATGCTTTTTTGTTGGCGCGAAATTTCTTCTCATACGCGCTGTCGAGTTTGCACGTGGCCCTCTCGTACGAGTAGAGTTCCGACTTCTTCGGATCGCGCCGGTCGAACACCTGCTGACCCGCCGCGTGCATGCGGCCCAGTTCGATCAGCTCTCTGACCCTTTTGGTATTGACCGCGCTCCAGATGCTGTCCGGCTTGCGTGGAGTGAAGCGAACCGTGTAGCTTGCTTCGTCGAAGCGCTTGCGGACGCCGTCGATCCAGCCAAAGCAGAGAGCTTCGTCCAAAGCTTCCGGATAGCTAATGCCGCCTTTGCCTGAGTCCTTGCGATAGAAGCCCATCAGGAGTTCGGCCGCGCTGGCGTGGTTCTTCTCCAGCCAGGAGCGAAATGCAGCCGGCGATGGAAAGAACGTTGGTTTCATAGCGCTTGACGTCGCACCAGGCATGACGGCTATTCTGCTCCGGATGTCAGAAAGGAAACCTGAAGTATTTCCAATTCTAGTATTTGACGTGGGCGATCTTTGGAAGCTTGCCCGCAAGATCGGGCCTGGAAAACACTACGGTACGGTATTAGAAGCTATCCAAGGATATCCTGCATCACGTCACGGCTGGGCCTCAAGAACTAAAACCCCTATGATCTCCCGGTATTCGCGGACGGCCTGACGAACTTGCCTTACTATAAACGGGACTCACTCAAGGCTTTTACGGATTTCAATTTGAGATGGTATTGTTCGCAGGAATTGCAGCTCCATGACGACGTCCTATAACCAGATCG
>JBEKQY010000047.1:0-20388 GCA_049519235.1 Candidatus Korobacteraceae bacterium
AATTCGAAGGCGCGAAGTAACCGCTGATGTAGATGAGCAGGCCGGTATCGTTTCCGTAGGCATAGGTCAGAACATCGCCACCCGTGCCCGCCGGCACAATGGCTGCATTGGCGGTGATGGTCCCGGTCGAAGCGTTGAGGGTCGAAACCAGCGGTCGCGTTTGTCCCGCCGGCCATACGGTCAAGTAGCCCAGAGGCCGTCCGTTCGCCGGCAAGACGGTGAAGTTCAGCGAGTACGCCTGCGCCGCACTGGGAATGTTGCAGGCAGTCGCCTGGAGTATGGGGAAGTCGCGTTGCTGGCCGTTCTGTAGCGCGGGACCGCTCAGCGGCCCGGCGGGGTTGCGAGTATCGACTATGCGGCAGGGCGGCAGCGGAAAGAAAGCGAGCGTAGAGCCGCCCGGCGCGGCAAAGTATCCGGTAACGTCGAGAATAAGCTCGGTGGTGTTGGTGGCATAGACGCTGACCCCCTGTCCCACACCTGCGGGAACAATGGCAGCATTCGCCTTGGTGCGCCCGTCGTAGGAGTTGAGCGTGGAGACCACAGGCTGGCTACCGCCCGTGGCCCAGATGGTCAGGTAGTTCAGAGAACCATCAGGCACCACGGTGACGTTGAGCGCGTAAGCGGCGGCGGTGGCGGGAAGGTCGCAGCTCCCTTGCGGAAGCGGAAAATCACGCTCCGTTCCACCGGCCAGAGCCGGACCGCCGAACATTCCAGGCGCATTTCGCGTGTCGACCACCCGGCACGGAGGCACAGGAATGAATTGCAGGCCCGAGCTTGCCGCGATCGCGACATCGTCCAGGTACATGTAGGTCGGGTTGCCATCGCCGTCTTCGTGCACATTGAAGTAAAGCTGGATGGTCTGGCCCGCGTAGGGAGTGAGATCGAAATTGACTTGCGTCCAGGTCTGCGCGTTGGAGGCGACTTTGAAGACTTGCGCCAGCTCGTTGCCATTGCTGTCGCGAATCTGGGCTTCCTGCCAGTCGTACTGGATTGTGGTCGAGGTCGAAGGCCAATACCAGAAGCTCAACGTGGGACCCGCAGAGGCGGTGGGAACGGTGACGGCTTGATATATCCACGAGTCGCCGTTGGGCTCGGGCAGCCCGGTGGCTCCCAGTTGGGCGCTGAAGCTGCCGCTGTGGGCCTGCAAGGTGGAGACGACCGGAAGCAGCACGCCGCCCGCCGTCCAGCAATCCAGAGTGCCGCTTTCAAATCCGGCATTCGACAACGTATCGGCGACGCACGAGGCCGGTTCCGTGCCGAGCCCGGTCAAGCTGGAAACTCGTGGACTGCCGGGCCCGTTGTCGACCACCGTCAGGGCCCCCGTTCTGGTTCCCGTCGTCGT
Organism: Candidatus Korobacteraceae bacterium; assembly: GCA_049519235.1. Taxonomy (GTDB): domain Bacteria; phylum Acidobacteriota; class Terriglobia; order Terriglobales; family Acidobacteriaceae; genus Bog-257. The sequence continues at coordinate 1,343 of JBEKQY010000047.1, forward strand.
AGGCTGGAAGCTGACGTTGATGTTGCAACTGGTATTCGGGGCCAATGAGGCTCCGCAGTTGTTAGTCTCCTGATAGTCGCCGGTCACGCTGATGCTGCTGATGGTGAGGTTGACGGATTGTTCATTGCTGAGAACGATCTGTTGCGAAGCGCTGGTGGTTCCCACATTCTGGATGCCGAAGTTGAGATTGGCGGGATAGAAGCCGATGTAACTGCCGCTGGCGCAGCCGGGAAACTCGAAGTTGACGATGCGGGTGTTCCAGTTGAAGGCGCCGGTGGTGAGCTGGTACTGCTGGGTGTACCAGAAAGTGCAATCGTCGGTGGGATCGACAGTCATGGAGCTGTAATCGCCCCAGCGGTACAAATTGGGAGTCTGCGATCCGCTGCCGATCATGACGCTGGTCTCGGCTTCCAGCGCGCCAGCAGGATCGGAGGGCACGCGGCCGGCGAAGGCAATCGAGGGATAGACCGCGCCGCTGGAGACGCTGTAGCCCAGCGCGATGTCTCCGATCTGGTCCATGGCAATGCTTCCCATCCAGCGATAGTTGGAATCGGGAGCGTAGGTCCCTTGCTGGGCCACGACGGGAGTGCCGCCGGGCGCCTGAATTTCATACCAACGAACTCCACCCCCGCCACTGACGGCCACCGAGTGGTTGACGACCAGCGACTCGTGATCGGCAAATTTGCGATAGGCCAGGCGATACATGAGGCGGTCGGCAAGCGAGTCGAGAGTATTGGTGGTCAGCGGTTGCGGCACACACTGGTGTCCGCCATCGCACAGCGGGGTGAAAGCCGCCACGCTGATCACCGTGGGACCGCTGAAGGTGGAGTTGGAGGGATCGTTGAAGTCCACATGGAACTTGTAGAGGTTCAGCGAGTCGGCGCCGTAGTTCAGCATGTAGTTGGGCGAGCCTGCCGGCGGCGGAGTCGTGCCATCGACGTCTGACGGGAGCAGTCCGCCCACCGACGATCCCTGCTGAAAGCACACCTGGGTCGCCCCCTGCCCGGTCAGCATGGCGGTGCGGTTGTAGGCACAGGCGTCGGCGCCAATAAAGTTGTTGCCATTGAACATGTTGAAGGTTTCGTAGTAGGCATCAGGCCAGACGCCCATCTTGGGATAATCGTCAAAATAGTTGTACTCAAAGGAATAGCGATACCATGACCCGGTCGCATCCGAGTTGACCGAGACAGCTACGCATTGCAGATACGGAAGCGTGGAAACCGAGAGCTGGCTCATGACCCAGCGGTTGGCCAACTTGTCGTAGAGAACGATGGGATCGCCGTTGTTGTCGGCCTCGCAGCCACCGCCAAATCCCAGCCACAAAGTATTTCCCGGCGTGGGCCCGGCCAGCAACGAGCCCGTGGTCTTGTCGAAGATCGCGAAGTAGGTGTTCACCCACTGCACGTATTGCGTAGATCCTACTGCGCCGTTGGTATCGGGCGGTGCGTACTCCACCGTGAAGCCATACTGTCCGTCGCCAATGCCCTCAAAGTTCAAGCCGACCTGGGGCGAGAACCCGTTTGTGGTCAACTGACGCACCGGATCTTCTTGCAATGGCCGTAAGCCCGGCGGAAGAGGAATGCTGCGCCTGGGTTCGGCTTCCAGCTTGGTATCGTGGGCAACCGGATGGGCATTGCGGATCATGTCGATCAGCGGCGGCGACACATCATGGTGCAGATCTCGGCGGACCAGCGTGGGACCGCGGCCGGCTTGCCCCAGCAAAGCCAGGGGAAGAACGCAGCTTATGATGAGGGATAAGATTCCACGGACAGGCACCGACCTTGCGCTGAGCATTTCTGTTGCTCCCGAAAATGCTTCGGATGTAACGGCTGCCGGCAGAGAAACTGCCGCGCAGCAACATCTATTGCATCGGCAAGATTTAGGAGCAATTGATTGGCAAGGGGAGATTAGAGGCCGTTAACGTTGGATGAGAGAGTATTGGGCAATTCCCACAGCGGGTCCGGGAACAAAAAGGTCACTCGATCACGAAATTAGCCTTTCGCCACTCCGTTTGACGTCCCGCCGAATCGGAGGCTTGGAGTTCGAGCTGATAAGATCCCGGCGGCAACTTCTCGGTATCGATGTTCAGTCCAATGGGAAAGACTGCGTTTCCCGGCAGCACCCAATTCGCGGCACTCATCGGGCCTGTATTCATCACCAACAATCCGCTTTTCAGGTCAGCGATCCTCAACTGGTAAGAAACTGCCGGCTTTTCTGTTTCGAGTAGAGGCTCGTAGATTTCGAAATACAACGACAGAGGGTTGCGGCGTGGGACAGACGCATCGATCTCTGGAAAGAACTGGACTTTCTTGCTGACAAGTGGGGCTGGAACAACCGGAGCAGGGGAAACGGCGGCCGCGTCACGTAGGACCCATGATGAATCTCGGAGAAAGCTACTTATTACGAGATCGCTGATCGCAAGAGCGCCGCCCTGGAGGGGCTGCACGCGCAAGGGCACTCGTGCGCGTCCAAAGTTCTTGCCATCAGTTACGACAACACGCAACTCGTAGTCCCCAGGCCGTAGTTCAACTTGGGTGTCGAATCTGCTCTCGACGAGAACCGTTGCGCCAGGGACCTTCTCTATGGGTTTCGTCATCGGCGTGGTAAACATGTCGCATGTGTACGTGTCATCAAACTTATCCGCAACTTCGCCGGTTGCGTTATATACCATGCCAAGAACATAGATGGACGAGTGGCGCGGACAAGGCAAATTCCAAAACCGGTAGGGCAACACGAATTCTGTAGCAATCTCCAGGTTTGCCGGTGCTTTGGAATCGTGTACTTCCACGACATAGGTGAAGTCTGACGGCGGGAGTGCTGGCGCAGCCGTTGATTGCACTGGCGTAGCGAGCGATAGCACGCCCGAAGACCAAAAGGCGAAGGCCTTCGTGGAGACCTCAATTGACCCCTTCGCGGCTGACATTGCGAAACTCTGCATTCGCGCCTCGAGCTTTGGCTCGAGCGTGGCCGCCGCGTCGAGATCTTTCAGCGGGCAATACTGTTTGCGGTTCGCCTGAACATAGTGATTCTGCACGACAATCTGGATGGTACGGCATTCGCCTGATTGCGGCGCTGGAGGAACATAGCCGAGCAAGTAGGTCGCGGAAGGAGTCTGCCCGCCCGTGGGACCGGGAGGTAGAAAAGCTCCCCATGTGCCCTGTGCAGTGGGATGGAGCATCCACCACGGCCCGGTACCGGTATAGGGGAAGTCGGCTTCCTTGAAGTAGTTGATCTTTTGTTCTACACCGTTGTCAAAAACGTGAAAATCTCCTGCGGTCAGGCCTTTGGCCGGCGGGGGCATGCGCTTCAGAATCTCTGCGACCGTGCCAGGGACACCGTCTAGAGACCCTTGCGGAATCCAGGACGCGTCGCCCGCATTTTTCTTGTCAACAGGGTTCCAGACCTCTGCTTCGACAATTACTTGGCGTGCGTGAGCATAAAACGTCGGAATTCCATTTAGCGGACTGACAGCCTGACTGGGGTTGTCTCCGGACTGGGTCGCTCGTGGCTCCTGTGATGAGAGGGTAAACGGCATCAGCAGAGCTAAACAGAGCCACGCAGTTCGCAGATGACACCGCATGATTACACAGTATAAGGGGCGGATGGCCCGCGTGATCTACGCTCTCACCTTCATCTCGCTCAGGATCTCCTCCACCGCCGCAATGGCGCTGACGATCTCCCCGTCGGTGTTGTAGAAGTGCGGCGAGAAGCGGACACCCGCCTTGGGACGATAGTCCACCAGGATGTCGCGCTTGAGCAGTTCGGTGCAGACTTGCTGCGCGTTGGGCATGTCGATGGAGACGGTGCCGGCACGGCGTTCCGGATCAACTGGCGTGTTGGTGCGCCAGCCGTGCTGCCCGGCCAGGTCCATCAGCAGCGCGGTCTGGCATTTTGATTTCTTGCGGATATTCTCCACCCCGGCGTCGCGGATGATCTTCAATCCTGGCTGCGCGACTTTCAGCGCCGGAATACTCGGCGTGCCCTGGGTGAAGCGATAGACGGTTGGCGTGTAGCGAGTGGCGCCGATCTCGAAGCCGAAGGGATTCTCGTGGCCCATCCAGCCGGTGAAGGCCGGCTCCAGCGTCTTGGCCAGGTCGGGACGCACGTAGAGATACGCCGTGCCTGGGCCGCCGCACAGCCATTTCAAAACGCCGCCGGTGCAGAAGTCGACGTTGAGCTTCTGCACATCGAAGGGCAGTGTGCCGGTGGCTTGGAAGGAATCGAGCAGAACGTAAGCTCCGACGCGGTGGGCTTTTTCGACGATTGCCTCCACATCCTGAATGAAGGCGCTGCGGAAGATGACATGCGAGATGGGCACCAGCAGCGTCGCTTCGTCAATGGCATCCAGCAGGCGCCCGGTGTTGACGTGAATGGTGTCGTTGTTGGGCACCATGACGACGCGCGCGCCGCGCGCACGTTGCGCCTCCCAAAAGTACATGACCGAGGGGAAATTCAGGTCGGTGTAGACGATCTTGTTGCGACGGCCGCTGAAGTCAAAGCAGGAGGCCACCGTCGCCTGGCAGGTGGTGACGTTTTGCAGGCACGCCACCGAGCCCGGAGGCGCGTTGAAGAGCGCGCCAATCTGATCGCCGACTTCGGCGGCCAGCATCCACCATTCCTCTTCCCAGGCGCGCACTCCGCGCGTGTCCCACATCTCGGTGTACTGGTGCAGCGAATCCTCGACAGCGCGCGGCATCGCGCCCAGCGAGTTGCTGATGAGATAGGTGGTGCGCTGGAGGATGGGAAACTCGGAACGGTAGCGAAGAAGTGCCTCGGACATGAGGAATATTGTAGGGGAAGAGCAGCGGGTGACGGGAATTTGGTAATGTCTGAAAAGAGCAGGTTTAAGACAGGACCGGGAATTTGTACCGAAGTACGGGGATTTTTGGTAAAGTTGCAGCTAGCCGGAACTCTGGAGCCGACGCCGGGTTGATGCTGATTGACCTGGAGTGGAAGCATCAGCATTTACCTCCGGAGCCTATTCAAATTCCGCGTCCCAAATCTATGCAGCGTTTCCCCTACTTTCTCGCGCTCTTCCTGCTGGCCATGGTTACCGGCTGCGGCAGTGGCAACAACACCACCAGCAACGTCGGCCTATTTGGCAACTGGAACGTTGTCATGTACCCGACCGGCAGCACCACTCCCTCCTACGTGTTTGGCTTGGCCATGTCGCAGGAAGGCAACAACAACTACAGCGGCGCGTCGATCGCCTACACCGGTGGCGTCGGTGTTCCCAGCAACATGTGCATCGATGCAAACGCATTGTCTGCGACCGCGAGCACCAACGGCAGCAATTTCACCATGACGGTCACGGATACCACAACCTCTACGGTGATCACGGTGCAGGGCTCGCTGGCTACACAAACCACGACCCTGTCGGGCACCTACAGCAATCTTGCCAGTCAGGCGTGCGTTGCGTCCCGGGGCACTGTGACCATGACCCCGCAATAGTGCGGCATCGCGTTTTCCTCGGTCAATCGCAGCTTTCAGTCTGCAATCGGTTGCGACTCCGCCGCGAGTTCCTCATCTAGAATAAGCATACCGGGGTTGAGGACTCCCGCACTCATGCGCAAAGCTGTTTCGATTTCGCTCGTACTGCTGCTTTTTGCCGGAATCTCACTTACCGCTCAGCAAATCCGCGGCGACTACATCGAGTCGCGCTCCACCGACGTTTACGTGGCGCAATGCTTTGCCAACGGCGAGGCCGGACTCACCGGCAATCAGGCGCTGCTGGCGTGGCATGTGCAGCAAGGCTCGTGGGACGGTGTCAAGCTGGACGGGCTTACTGTGGCTGCGGCGGTGCGGGGGCGGGCCACGCTGGGCGATCCCTACGGCGAGCCGTATCCCGCGCAAGCGGTGTTGATGGTGGATGACGCGGCCAACGCCCCGCAGCGGCAGGCGCTGATTACGCTGGCGCAGCACGAGGGCGGCAAGCTGCTGGAGAATATCGCGCGCGTGGAATACGTCCCCGTAATCCTGGATATGCCGCAAGATCCGCAGGAGGGACACGCGGTGCTGCGCGCCGGACATCTGGCCACCATCGTAACCCGCCCGCTGAACCATCACGATCACATCTGCGGCAACGAGACAAACTTCTATCCGCCGCTGACCAACGTGGAGCATGCCACCTCGGCCGTCGCCCTGACCGACGAGTTTCACGGCGACGGATTAGGTTCGCAGTGGTCTACGCACGGACGGCGCAGTGCGTACATCGCCAGCTTCAGCGAGGGCGCCGCGGCCGTGGCGGCTGCTGCCGAAGAGCCACCCATGCACCATGGCAGAGAGTAGCTGATCAGTGGTCCGGCGATCGAGAGAACACTATGAATACTGCTGATGTCCGGACGCTCTATGCCTACAACCGCTGGGCGAACCGGCGCATGTTCTCAGTGCTCGAGAAACTGAGCGAGGAGCAATTCACCGCGGTCATGCAGAGCAGCTTTCCGTCGATTCGAGAATCCGTATTGCACATCCTGGCGGCCGAATGGCTTTGGCTGAAGCGATGGAAAGGTACTTCGCCGCGGGCGACGGTAGCTGATACGAGCAACGCGTCGGCGATGGGCAGCGCGTTGAGCAACGGCGGAGTTGCCGTGGATACGCTGGCGACGTCATCCGGATTGCGGAGCTTCGCCGATTCCATCGAGCAGGAGCGGCAGGAATTTCTGTCGACACTGAATGACGATGTCCTGCATGCGCGGCTGAAGTACACGGATATGGGCGGCAAGGAGTTTTCCATGCCGCTGGCGTACCTGCTGCAACATCTGGTGAACCATGGCACCTATCATCGCGGACAGGTGACGACCTTGCTGCGGCAGGCTGGCGCGGAGACAGTCGGGTTCGACCTGCTGTTTTTTATCAGGGAAGAGGAAGAAAAGGCAGCCAGGGCGGCAAGCTAGGTCGCGCTACCCGAATCCCGCGAGCGACCTCGCGACTGGTCACAGATCGCTTGGGCGAAGTCCCGTTCTCTTTGCGATTCTGGCCAACATCTTGGGGCCGATCTCTTCAGACTCGCGGCAAGCCCACGTATACTCGCCATGCTGAGGGTAAAAGAGTTGCAGATGAGAAGAACCCTTTTGCGCTTTGACCGTCCAACCAATTTTGAGCAGTGCTCGAAGCACGCGGCGTCCCTTAGTGCTCGGCCACTGGGTCACGCGACGGCGAAGCGCACTTCTGGCTGGGGCGCCCGCTCCTGCTCGATTCGGTCCGCCAAGACACGGTAAGCCAGTGCTTGTACCCGCACCAGTGCGTCTTCTCTCGATTCACCGTAAACCATTACACCAGCCAGTTGGGGAATTTCCGCTATCCAGCGGCCGTCTTCCTCGCGATCGAGCTCCACGGTAAACACCAGCCCCGAGTTACGGACCGTTTTCGGTGCGGACGATTTTTTTTGGCCGGGTACAGGTTTTTTGTGTGGCATCGGCTTCTACCGCAGTTCGAGTCTACTATTGGCATGGGATGACTGGCTAGGAGGTTTTAAGAACTCCAGCCAGGACAGTTCTATTCGATCCTTTTCCCCGAAACGTAGGGACTATCTGCGATAACGAAGCGTAGCGGCCGCTCGGCAGCTTTGGTGATGCCGATTCGCGGCGTGGCGACGATGTGCGCCGGACGAAAGCCGTCGTCCGCCAACCACAAGTCCGACTCTCGCGAGGTCAAGTCCTTATCGTTGTCGCGCAGGCGCGTGATGCCGAGCGCCTCTGACATACGCCCCGGCCCGCTGGAAATCAGGCGCAACTGCGCTGCGCTGGGCGACGGTGGAAGAACAACGCCACGTGCACGCGACATCGCCGCCAGTCCGAACACCGGCTCCATCGCTCGGAAGAGCACGCCCACGCCGCGCCCCTCGGGCATGCAGGAAACATTCAGGCAGTAGTGATTGCCATAGATGAAATACACATACGCGTGGCCCGGCGGCCCGAAGAGCACGGAGTTGCGAGCGGTCCGTCCTGCATACGCATGCGCTGCGGGATCTTGCCGGCCCAGGTAAGCCTCGTCTTCCACGATGCGGCCGGCCAGCAGAGTTCCCCCTTCACGCCGGATCAATAGCTTGCCCAGCAGCTCGCGTGCAACGGTCACGGGATCACGATTGAAGAATGCGTGCGAAAGCCTCGTCGCGCCGCGCAGCTTGGCAGCGGTGAGCAATCGGGACGCTTGTGCAGGCGCGCTCACAGCTTCACGGCCACCAGTCGCAGCCGCTTGTAGTCGATAGTCCAAACGCCGTTGTGAAACAGCGCCGGACTGGCGAACTGTTCGGACAAACGTAAGAACTCCTTGCGCTGCTCCGGTGCAACCGCCTCTACGGCGAAGCGCCCAAACATCTCCAGCCACATCTTCAACCCGCGATCTCCGCCCTCCAGAATCGTGGCCCGGTCGAACAGCACCGCGAAATCTACTTCGAGCCCATGCGCTTCCAGCAGCGGAGCATACTCGCCGATGGAGGGAAACGACCACGGCGACAACTGCTCGGGATTCCCAACTCCCAGCGCGCGCAATGCCTGATACACGGCATCCAGCAGATGACGCAGATTTCCCCGCCCACCCATTTCGAAGATGAGGCGGCCGCCGCGCTTCAGGGCTCTCGCAATGGAAGCGATCGCCGCCGGCTGATCGCGCACCCAGTGCAGCGCGGCATTCGAAATCACCACATCAAACTCGTCCGCGTAGGTCAATGCCGTCACATCAGCCACTTCAAACGTCACCTGTGGAAAGTTCTTGCGCGCACTGGCGATCATCTCCGCCGATGAATCGATCCCCACCACTTCGGCCCCGAATTGCGTGATCTCGGCGGTGAGCTGGCCGGTGCCGCAGCCCACGTCCAGGATGCGCTCGCCCGGCTTGGCGTTCAGCAGCACCAGCAAGTCGCGCCCGTATTGCCACACGAAGGAATGGCTGGACTGGTAGAGTTCGGAGTTCCAGCTATTGGGTTTCGAGCTCATGCAGGAATTGTAAAATGCGCCGCGCTAGTTTTCCGTGATGCCCGCTTCCCGCGCGCGGAATTTCCAGTAATCGCCCGCAGTCTCGCTCAAATCGCCGACCGGCCGCTCACCGCGGAAGACGCGCGAGACGCCACGCACCACGCGGCGCATCGGCAACTCGCCATTGCTATCGGTCAGGAACAACTCGCCAACCTTCGCCGTGCGATAGTACCAGCGCTTGAGCAGCGCCAGGTGCTCCATCCATTCCAGCGCGCCGCGCAGCTTCGGATTTTCAACCGCCGCCAGCGCATCGCTGATGCGCGACTCCATCGATTGTGGTTTGGAGGCAAGGCGCGAGGCTTCGGCCTTGCCGACGTTGAGCGCGACCGGCTCGCAGATCTGCCCAGCGACGATCTTGAACAACGTTACCGATTCGCGCTCCGCCGAGGGCTGCACCATTACGCCATCCAGTTCGTCGAGACGGCGCACGATTTCCGGCAGTTGCGAGATTGCAGTCTTCACCTTTTCCAGGCGCGCGTGCTGCGCGGCTGCGCCTTCGAAGTCGAGATTGGCGGAGGCTTCGTCGCGCTGCCGCTCAATCTCGCGCACCAGCGATTCTCCGCCGCTCTGGAAGAACTGCTGCACGCGTTCGACCTCGGCGGCATACCCTTCATCGCTACAGCCCTTGAAGCAGGGCGCCAGGCACATCTTCATCTCGGAGTAAATGCACCCGGGGAAGGCTGGATCGGGATCCAAGTCGAACGTGCAGCGCCGCATCTTGAAAAGATCGAGGGAGTCGTTGGCGAACTTTTCTGCCGCAACCCGCGTGGGAAACGGGCCGTAGTACTGGGCATTGGCTTTTATTCCGCTGATGCGCGTGGTGACGATTGCCCGCGGATACGGATTGTCGAGAATCAGCTTGATCAGCGGCGCAAATCGCAGGCGCAGCCGCTTGTCATAGGTCTGGGGAAATTCACTGCGCAGAACTTTGTAGAGCAGGAACGATGCCTCGAAATCGGAGCCGGTAGAAAACCACTCGACTGAGCGGGCGCGGTCGCGGAGGTTCAGCTTGCGGCTCTGCCCTTCGACGGCGCCGAGCAGGCGTTGCAATCGTCGACGCAGATTCGACGTCTTGCTGACGTAGGGCTCCGAGCCTTCCTCGCCGCGTAGCAGGAACACCGCCGCGCCCGCCGGAACAGCAGCGAACAGCTCAGAATCGCGGTCAGGCTGGAACTGGAGAATCTGCGAGGTCACGAAGCCATTTTATCTACCACAGAGACACCGAGGCACAGAGAAGAAGGGATTGGGGGCTGGGGGGTCAGGGGCTGGGTTCTTCATCTCCGATCAGTCCCGGTTCCAAGACAATCGTGTGGGGGATCATGTGCACTGCATCCGTGTATTCGGCAATGTCCGGACACGACGGCTGACTTGCCATCAGCCTTCCAGGTCCGCTCCAAAACACAGCCGGTATCCGTTGCAGTCCTCAATGTCGAAGTCGCGGTTGCCATAGGGCTTGTCGCAGATTTTTCTTGCGATTTTCACGCCCTTGGCCTGGTACTCCTCGTACAGAGCATCAGCATTTTCCACCCAGACATAGGCGTCCCAAGCCTCGCCGTGCGGGTCGGCCAGACGGTTTGGGCGCATCTTACCCGTGTTCTCCAGTTGGCTGAGCATAATGACGACCCCACTGCGATGGACCATGCAAAAGCATGGCGGCTCGCCCCAGAAGCGGTCGTACTGGAAGCCCAGCTTGTCGCGGTAGAAATTGGCGGTAGCCACGACGTCGTCAACGATGAAGAAAGGTGCGACGCGCCAGTGGGGTCGCGCGGTAGCTGCCGATGGAGGATTGCCTTTGACGTTGTCTGCCATGACTTGGCCCTCGCTGGGGAATTGGTTGGCGACTGGACGATGACGCTACCAATCAACGTTCAGGCCAACAACGATAGAACATCGGCACTACTTGGGTAAAGACCTCGCCGATTGCCCAGCAAGGACGGGATCATTCATGGGATACATGCGCAACGGAGAGTTTTCCAGCCTTCGGGTGGACTTGCATCATTCTTTGCGCTTGCGGTTGCGCAGCGACAGGCGGCTGGGCGCGCTGATCCTGTGGAAGTGCGCTTGCTTCGAGTGCTGGCGGTAGTCTGGCCCGTCGATTTCGACCTTCTTGCACATCTCATGCAGCCGCGAACGCATGCGTTCGCCAATGCGGTCGCCGAGCGTCTCGCGGCGCGCGGCACGCTCCGTCGCCGATGGGCTGCGCAGATTGTCGATCTCCACGTTCGATTCTTCTCCATCCGGAAAATTCGTGGTGATGATTGTCGTCTTGTTGTCGTTGTAGCGGCTGTTGAGCAGGTAGTTGACGGTGTCGAAAACCCATTCCGTGCTGCGCACCGCGCCCAGCTCGTCCAGCACCAGCACCTCGGCATCGAAGACCGGGCGCAAGATTTCCATCTCCGTCGCCTGCACCGACGGATTGTAGGAGTTCTGGATCGACTTCAGCAGCTCGCGATAATCGCAAAACAGGCAGTGGATGCCCTTTTCGCGTATCAGGTCTTTGATGATGCCCACCGCCAGATGGGTCTTGCCCACGCCCACCGAGCCGACGAACAGCAGTCCGGTGTTCTCGACGGGATAATCCTCGACGAAGCGGCCGGCAAAGGTCCTGGCCTTGATGATGCTCGTCTGGTTCTTGTCATCGGGATCGTACTGGAAGTTGCTGAGATCGCAATGCTCATATCGCGCGGGGATGTGCGCGGCCTCCAGCAGACGGGCGCCGCGGCCTTTGACGCGGCACTCGCAGCGCACGGCCTCGCGCTCCTTGCCGTGCTCGACGGTCTGCCATCCGGTGCCGCCGCAGATGGGACAGGTTTCGGTTGGGGTCACAGTCATGCCTGATGCCAATCTACTTTGGTCGATGAAAGCTATGCAAGATCTGCGGCACGCAGCCTTGGACAAATCTGTCCAGCGCCGGTGCAAATCCGGTAATGGCGGTGGAAATAACGCGTGAATCGGCTAGGCGGCCTCGCGATGCGGCCGGATCTTCTTAACCTGGTCGCCCACGGCGTGCCTCGCTTGAGCGAGTTCGTAGGCAGACTGTAAGTTCATCCAGAGTTCGGATGTGGTACCGAAAAATCTTCCCAGGCGCAGGGCCATGTCGGCGCTTATACCGCGCTTGCGCAGCACAATATCGTTTACCGTTTGGCAGTTCACGCCGATCGCCTTGGCCAGACGATATCCGGAAATCTCCATCGGCTTCAGGAACTCCTCATTCAGAATCTCGCCGGGGTGCACTGCCCAGCCCGCGCCTTTGCGTCTCTCGAAAGACATGCTGACCTCTGTTCCTAGTGATAGTCGGTTATTTCCACGTCATAAACATCGCCATCACGCCAAACGAAGCAGATTCGGAACTGATCGTTGATGCGAATTGCATGCTGACCCTCGCGGTCGCCGATTAGGGGATGCAGTTTGTTATGCGGTGGCAGCCGCAAGTCTTCAAGCCTTACCGCAGCGTCAAGAAGCTGTAGCTTGCGTTTTGCAACACTGCGCAGGTTCGCCGGAGGCCATCGGGCCGACTTTCCCGTTTCCCAGAACCGCCGCGTCTCTTCGTCTGCAAATGACTTAATCACCCGTCAGGCTTAACCCTATGCGCTGTCTCTTATTCATGTCAAGCATGAATCATGCCGAACATGCATACGATAGGCGGCTGCGATTGCGCACACCGCGGTTCGCCCTTATTCGCTATGCACGGCGGCGAGCCGCTCCTTCGCCAGGGGAAGAACGTCATAAACATAATCATGGGCGGCCAAGGCGGCGGGCTACATGGTACCGGCCCGGAGCCGCTTCACGATCTCCTCGCGCGAAAGATCGAAGACGGCTTCCAGGATTTGCTCGCGCTGCTCGTCGCCGGCCTGCCCCACCACGAACAGCAGGCGCGCGCTGTGCTGGATGTATTTCGGCGACAGCAGTTGCCGCCTCAGCAGGTCCATAATGACCGGCGCTTTCCCCCGATCAAAGCGTCCCGGATCGCCGCGCCGATCCAGCTCCGCGAAGAACTCCGCAGTCCATTCGTTGTGATACTCCCACACCTTCTGGAACAGCTCTGGGGTGAAGTGGGTCCTCGCCTGCATCTTCTCGCTGCTCGGCGCCAGCACGACACCGTCTTCCGTAAGCGCCGACCGCTGGAAATGACCGTCCCTGGTAATGACCGCCTGATGGCGGACCAGCGTCCACAGCCAGGAAACGTCGATGCGGTACGTGGCCAGATCGTTCATGAAACGCTGCTTGAGCTCGTAGTCGTCGATGGCCGCGGCGAAGTTGCCGTTCAGGATTTGGAAACCGTAGTTCGCGGCCATGTAGAACGCGTGCTGGATGTGCTCGATGGTAACGTCGCCCTTCGGCACGCTGTAGATCGCATCCCACAGCTCCTTAGTGAATATTTTCTCCGGCGTGTCCAGCGCTTCCCTGCGGATAATGTGCGGCGTAATTTTGCCCTGTGGGTTTAGCAAGCCACGTGATTCGAGCTGCGCCCGTTCTGACTCCACCAGCCCACTCGCGACTGTGGGCACCGCTTTGCCGTTGGCGTCTACCGTCTCGCGCGGCGCATCCAGCAGCGCTTGCAATTCCGCAACCGGCGCGCGTAGCGGCCCATTTCCCGCGGCCACATACGCGGATTCCGGACTGGCAACCCAGCTTTGGCGGTAGGCGTCGTAGAGCCGTCCCTTCACACGTCCGGCAAGAATATCGTCCAGCGTAACTTGCCCGTCAGCGGGGATGGATTGCAGGTGCTGCGGCGTCGGCTCGTCGGGCACGAACATCAGCCCCAGCAGCCGCTCGCGCAGCTTGTCCACCACGATCGCACGCATCGCGACTGGGTTATAGCGTGAGCGGCCGTAAGCATCGCTCTTCTGATAGATCATTACCGCCGCCATCCCGCCAATGGGTGCTCCCTGCGTGAGTTCGCCGTGTTTCATGCCCGCCATCAGCATCAGGAGGGCGTTGTAGCGCTGGTAGGCGATCATGTTCGGCGAGGCCATGCCGATGGTTTGGGGATCGGGAAAGACGCCGTTCGGGTCGTCTTTCCACATCTCGATCAGGCTGCCAAGATAGTCCCAGCGGCCGACATTGGTCCCCAGCAACCGCCGCCGGAAGACCCAGGCGATGGCCGGGAGATAGCGGCCGCCGTTGCCTTCTTCATACAGAATCTTGATTTTGAACGTACCGGCGGGAACGCCGATGATGGCTTCCACCCGCGCCAGCAATGTCTCCACGATGAGTGCTTCGCGCGGGGTCTGCATCTTCGGAACATAAAAGTAGACGCCGGTGCCAAGGCGCTTCAGGGCATCGAAGTTATTGAGCACCCAAATCACGACTAACGCGACCATGCCGGGGACGGGCTGGTCATCCACCATGAAGTGTTCGTAAACAATGTGAATGCCGGGCGGGCGAACCAGGCGGGTCGGCCACTTGCCTGGCTCTCTCTCAACCTTGTAGGAACGGGTCTTGCCCTTCTTTACCAGATCATAAGACTTGCCGGCCCAGCTTCCCTCGAAGATCCGCTTCGCGTTTTGCAGGGCCGCAAACGTGGCGACGGGCTGATTCTTGGCTGTGCCGTAGGGCTGGAAGTGCGCGGGCGAGGCGTCTTCGAAGTCCGGCATATTCATAGGCGCGTCGCTATTCAGCGCGTTGAAGGCCATGTCCAGCGGATGCCAGGGGCCGGTAAGCTCGAGTCCGGGGTTTCGCAGGGAATGGACGTCAGCCGGGATGGGAACTTCGTCGTTGAGACGCCAGCGCCATTCGCTCTCGCGGTCCAGAAAATTGTCGATCATGCCCTGAACAATCTGGCGAAATGTCCAGGAGCGTCCGGCAACCGGGTCCTCGAAAGACTTGTCCCACTTCGGCCAGGCGTATTTGCTGCGCACCGGCTCGGAACTCTGGAGCAGGGCGCGGCGGGCATTCAGGACCTCGGCAAGGGCAGGACGCAGTTCGCGAGTGAGGGTCGCAATCGTCTCTTCGACGTTGACGTCGCGACCATTCACCTTCCTGGTTCCGAACAACTCGGGGAATTGCTGGAGAATATCTTCGCGAATCATGCGCGCCTCCGGTGTGGTTCCCATAGTAACTCTTAACTTTAGAGCGCGCCGTGTGGGCGGGAAAAGGGCTTGGCAACGCGTGCTGAAATGGGAAAAGTGTGCCGAGGTTTGTGTCAGGGCACGGCTTCAGCCGTGCCGAATGCGGCCCAATAGTGATTTGGGCTTTAGCCCCTGCGGAGCCGATCCTTGCAGGGGCTAAAGCCCCATTTCATCCCGCCTGCTTCGGCACGACTGAAAGTCGTGCCCTGATACAAAGCAAATCCACTATCCATGTCCCCCGCCGCCGGTCAGCTCGCGGACAATCGAGTTCACAAACTGCTTGGCGTCGCCGAACAGCATCAGCGTGTTGTCCAGGTAATACAGGGGATTGTCGATGCCGGCGAACCCTGGGTTCATGCTGCGCTTGATGACCATTGCCGTGCGCGCCTTGTCCACATCGAGAATCGGCATGCCATAGATGGGGCTGCTGGCGTCGCTGCGTGCTGCGGGATTCGTCACGTCGTTCGCTCCGATCACCAGCGCCACATCGGTTTGCGGCAGCTCGCCGTTCATCTCTTCCATATCGAGCAGCTTGTCGTATGGAATGTCGGCCTCGGCCAGCAGCACGTTCATGTGTCCCGGCATGCGTCCGGCGACGGGATGGATGCCAAACTTCACATCGACACCGCGCTTGGTGAGCGCGTCGTAAAGTTCGCGAACCTTGTGCTGCGCCTGCGCCACGGCCATTCCGTAGCCTGGAATGATGGCCACCTTGTTCGCAGCCGAGAGGATTGAAGCTGCTTCTTCCGGAGTCACACTGCGCACGTTGCGCGTCTCGACAGAGCCGGCCACTGCGGTCTGCACTTGTCCAAATGCACCGAAGAGCACGTTGGTGAACGAGCGGTTCATCGCCTTCGACATGTTGACCGACAGGATGAAGCCGGAAGCGCCATCCAGCGAGCCAGCCACGATGAGCAGCTTGCTGTTGAGCACGAATCCCATCGCCGCGGCGGAAAGTCCGGCGTAGGAGTTCAGCAGCGAGATCACGGTCGGCATGTCCGCGCCGCCGATGGGGATGATCATCATCACGCCGAAGACCAGCGCGATGCCGACCATGATGGGATACAGGTGCATGGCGTCAGGATTGAGCACCAGGTAAACCGCCATGGCGACCGCGATTGCCAGCATGCCGAGGTTGACGAAGTTCTGACCTTTGTAAGTAATGGGCCGCTGCGGCAGGATTTCCTGCAATTTGCCCGCGGCCATCAGACTGCCGGTGATCGTCAGGCCGCCGAGGATGACCTCCAGCGACAGCACCGACATCATGAAGGGCGCGATCTTCGGGGCGCGCAGATAGAACTCGGCGGTGCCGACCAGCGTTACGCAAAGCGCACCAAAGGCATGGCTGAGCGCGGTCCGCTGGGGCACGGCGGTCATCTGCACGTTGCCCAGCGGCACGCCGATGATGGCGCCCAGCACCAGCGCGATCGCGATCCATTTGTAATCGACGATGCCGCGATAGAACAGCGTGCCTACGATGGCCAGGTGATCTCGATAATGTGGTTGCCAGCGATCATGGTTTCTGCGTCCGGCTGGATTTGAACATCTTGAGCATGCGATCGGTGATGATGAAGCCGCCGACAATATTGCTGGTGGCGGCGACGATGGCGATGGTGCCCAGCACGGCCGCCAGCGTGGATTTATGCTCACCAGCGAGGATGATGGCGCCCACCACGGCAATGGCGTCGAGCGCGTTAGTCAGCGACATCAGCGGGGTGTGCAGCAAGGGCGAGACGCGGCGAATCACCTCGAAGCCGATGAAGGCCGCCAGGATGAAGACGTAGAGGCTGTTGTACAGGTCGGTCGTTACCACTAATTTGTCTCCTTTGCGCCAGTCGCAGATTGCGCAACCAGGGCCGGTAATCCAAAGAACTCGCGCACGCGCGGGTTCACCAGTTCGCCATTTTGCGTGACCAGGGTGCTGTTGGTGATTTCGTCCTGAAGATTCACTTGGAGCTTGCCATCCTTCACCAGGTGGACCAGAAAGTTGGTGAGGTTCTTGGCGTACATCTGGCTGGCGTGATACGGCACGGTGCTGGCGAGATTGATGGCGCCCACGATGGTCACTCCATTGACAACGATGGTCTCCTGAGCGCGCGTCAATTCGCAGTTGCCGCCACGCTCGGCGGCAAGGTCGACGATCACCGAGCCAGGAGCCATGCCGGCGACCATCCCCTTCGTCACCAGCACGGGCGACTTCTTTCCCGGAACGACGGCGGTGGTAATCACCACATCGCTCTCACCCACAACTCGGCCCAGCAATTCGCGTTGCTTCTGGTAAAACGATTCGTCCTGCGCCTTGGCATAGCCGCCGGCGTCCTGCGCGTCGACCGCCTCGATGGGCAACTCGACAAACCTTCCGCCCAGGCTCTGCACCTGCTCCTTCACGACGGGGCGCAAGTCATAGGCGGAGACGACCGCACCCAATCTGCGTGCCGTGGCGATGGCCTGTAGTCCGGCGACGCCAGCGCCAATCACCAGCACACGCGAGGGCGTGATGGTGCCGGCAGCGGTGGTCAGCATGGGAAAGATGCGGGGCAGCTTGTCGGCAGCGACCAGCACTGCTTTGTAACCGCAGATGGTGGCCATGGAGGAGAGCGCGTCCATGCTCTGGGCGCGGGTGATGCGCGGCATCAGCTCCACGGAAAACGAGCTGACACCGGTGGCTGCGATTTCTTCCAGAGTGTGAACGTCGCCTAGCGGCCGCACGAAGCCGATCAGGGTTTGACCGCGCCGGAACAGCGGCAGGTCGGCCCGGCCAGTGCGGTCGTTGGAGCCATAACACAGCACCTGCACGATGATGTCGGCGGTGCTGAAGACGTCTCCGCGGCTGGCCAGGACCTTCGCGCCCTTGTTGCTGTAGTCGGCATCGGGATAGCCGGCCTCCACGCCGGTGCCCGCTTCAATTACCACCTCCAGGCCCGCCTTGGCGAGATTCTGGATCACGCCCGGCACCAGCGCCACACGCCGCTCCCCCGGATAACTCTCGCGGGGTACACCGACAACCATACGACCTCCTTACAACGCTCGTGAGTCATCGAGCAAGAGCAACCGGAAATGAGCATTCTACGCAGAGTACGGGGAAAGTCCAATTTCTGTAGCCGATTGGAACTTCGGTCGGCAACGGGACTGCTCGGTATGGCCACGGGCGCCGGACAACGCGGGATTACTGGTAAGGCGAGGTGAACCGATGCGATTCCTCAAGGTCTTGGGACAAGCCCATAAGCTGACTTTGCACCGCCGCTGGCCCTTTGCGGTTCCACACCGCTGGGAGAAGATCACTTATATCACTGCATCGTTCTGTACCCGTTAAACAGTCGAGATTCAGCGCAAATGCAGCGTCCCGTTCTTTTCGGGTGGCTCTGGCACCGACCTCCATAAATCCGTTCCACATCTGCCCCGAAACGCCATGCGGGTTCACGTCAAATCGAGAGCCGCAGCCGTGCGCACACATGCCGATTTGAATATTGACGACGGGGCTGTTTCCTCTGGGCAGTACCGCCCTGTACTGAACCATCGCAAAAGTTAGTGAGGTCCTGTGCACGCTATACCAGACTTTCAGTTCCGCGTATGGAGCCAAGTGCAAAGCCGACAAGCTGCCGTTGGAAATCGTCATTACGTATTGGCAGTCCTGCGGCAAACAGCCCTGAGTTGGTTGCAGCCTGTTCCCGTATTTGTTCTTTAGCAACTCGAACTCTGCTGTTGGGTCGTCCGCCTGTTGCAGCCTACCGAGGTCACTGAGTGCGGATTTGGCCTCTGCTCGCACTCTGAACCCTGCGATAACAACGAACGAGGCGATCCCCACAGCAACGATCACCAACGCCAGAATCGTACTGCGGATTGGGTTCTTCACAGAGGCGGCCTCACACGCGGCGTTCCAACAGATTAGACACCACAGAGTGAAGGTAGGGCCAGTTCACTGGCGCAACATCCGCATAAGTGATCGAACTCGATGATGCGAGCAGACTGTCAGCTTCAGGATCAAATCTTGTCCGCCTACGGC
>JBEKQY010000048.1:0-17759 GCA_049519235.1 Candidatus Korobacteraceae bacterium
GCGCATGCAGGCAATCTTCAATTCGCGGGAATATTGTTGTCGGGGCACCAGCATCGTTCTCCTCCGTTCAATGTAGCTGGCCCCTTAAATTCCTGTCTCAGTTTTTGGGTGCAGTCCAGAAACTATTTGCCACCCCCGTACACCGTTTTTCCTCCCACCACGGTACGCAAGACTTGTGTCTGAAGGATCTCGGGTGGCGTGACCTTAGTCAAGTCACGATCCAGAACCACGAAATCAGCCAGCATACCTGGCGCGAGAGTTCCCTTTTCCCTTTCGGCGAACTGAGCGTAGGCAGAGCCGATGGTGTACGCGGCGAGCGCCTGCTCGATGGTTAGCTTTTGCCCGGGGAAGTATTCTTTCGTGCCGGCTTCGTTTTTGCGCGTCACAGCGGCATAAACTCCCCGCAACGGTGTAATCGGTTCGACGGGGTAATCCGTTCCGAACGCTAAGCGAACGCCGTTGTCGAGGAATTCCTTCCAGGGATACGAGGTCTTGGCGCGCTCCGGGCCGATGCGCTCGATTACCCAGTGCATGTCGGTCAGCAGATGACTGGGCTGGACGGAAGCGATGACTCCGAGTTGGCGAAATTGTGCGAACTGGTCTGGCGCGACCACCTGGTCATGCTCGATGCGAAAGCGGAAATCGCGCCAGCGATTATTCTCGCGGGCGTCGCGTTCGGCTTCGGCAAAGGCGTCGAGCGCCATCTGCGCGGCATGATCGCCGATCGCGTGGAAGCCCAACTGAAAGCCGGCTGCGGCACGCTCGACCGCCATGCGGTTCAGCGCGCTCTGGTCATATTGCGGCAGGCCGGAATTGCCGGGATCGTCGGAATAGGGCGCCTGCAACGCCGCAGTACGCGAGCCCAGCGAGCCGTCCATGAACCCTTTGACCATCGCCGTGTGCAGCATGGGATCGCCGGCGGGATGCTGCGCGCGGTGCTTTTCCAGCAGCTCAAGCGGCTGGTTGAACATCAGCCACTCGCTGATACGAAGCGTCAACTTCCCTTCCCGCTCCAAGTCCTCATAGACGAGAAAATCTTCCCAATCCGAATAATCCTGCACCGAGGTTATGCCCCAGCGAGCTGCATCGGCGAGAGCTAGCTCAATGCCGCGCCTGCGCAACGAAAGCGATGGGCGAGGAGCCTTCGCCATCAGCATGGCTCGCGCCGTTTCACGAACGATGCCGGTAGCTTCGCCGTTCTGATTGCGGTCGATTTTGCCCCCCGGCGGATCGGGAACCTTGGCCAACATTCCTGCGGCCTTGAGCGCTGCCGTATTCGCAGCCGCGATGTGGCCGTCAACACGCGATAAGACGGCGGGATGATCGCCGGTGACAGCGTCGATATCCTGACGCGTGGGCAGTTTCTGGCCTGCCCAAAGCGTGTGGTCCCAGCCGCCGCCAACCATCCAATCCGCGGGCTCGGTCATCTTGGCATGTTCAGCAATGCGTTGCTGCATTTCCGCGAGAGACTTCACGCCGATGAGGTCAACTTCCAGACTTTGCCGGCCGCCGTAGGCAAGATGCACGTGAGCGTCGTTGAAGCCCGGCATTACAAAGTGTCCGCCAAGATCGACGACTTGGGTGTGGCCCTGTTTTAGCTTGCGGATGTCGTCGTTGGAGCCGGCGGCGACGATGCGGCCGTTGCGGACCGCCATGGCCTGAACGCGAGCGGGCGTCGCCTGGGTGTAGATATCGCCGTTGAGGAAGATGATGTCGGGAGCATCGTCGGATTGATGTGACGAATCGCGTGCCATAGAAGAATCTTTGTTCAGCGCGACCAACAATAGAACCATCGCGAAGATGAAAGACCGCCGAGCGAAGATGTGCCACGCTTTGAACCACGGCTGCCGGGGAGCCGGGGAATTGTTTTGAAAGGGCACGCCTTCAGGCGTGCCGAACAGGTACTTCCACACTCCCGGCTTTAGCCGCCGAGGGACCTCGCTTTTCATGCCACAGTCTCGATGTCGAAGAACCGAATTCCCTCAGGGGCTAAAGCCCAATCTCTTTATTGTCCCAACGACACAGCTAAAGCTGTGCCCTTTCAAAACCGCTGTAGCAGCGCGACAAGCACTTTGCGCTTATTCTTCCGCGACTCCGCACAGCGCCAGCGTCAGCAGCAAAATGCGCTTCAGCCCGAGATCGCGGCCGGTGGGATCGTACCATTCGTGAATGGTATGCGCGCCGCCGCCGCTGCCGCCGGCTCCGATGGCAATGGCTTCCCTGCCCAACGAGAGCGGAATGTTGGCATCGGTGGAAGCGCGCTGAATCCGGGCAGTGTTGCCGAGTTGAGCGTCGACGGCGCGAACCACTTTCAGCAACTGCGACTCCGTAGGCAGGTCCGCCGCCGGACGATTACCGATGACGCGCACCTCCGCAGTGAGCAACTCTTGCGTCTTGCGAGCGGTGATTTCGGGGATGACATGGTCAACGGCTTCATGCAAAGCGCGCTCCAGCCGGTCAAGCTCGTCCACCGACGCCGAGCGCGTGTCCACCCGCATCGTGGCCGACTCCGGAATGGAGTTCACCGACGTTCCCCCGTTGATGATCCCGATATTGAAGGTTGTCTTGGGAGAGACCGGAACCGGGGTGCGGCTGAAGCGGTCGATAACCCGAGCCAGAGCGACGATAGGATTGGCCACGCCAAAGTCGCTCCACGAGTGACCGCCATGGCCGCGCACCGTGACCTCATAGCGGCGGCTGCCCAGGCCCTCGGCGATGATGGTATCGGTGCCGGCGCCATCGAGCACCACCAGCGACGCGATGGTCGCCGACCATCTCGGCTGCTGGTAAATGTGCCTCATGCCGCGCAGGTCGCCTTCGCCTTCCTCGCCGACGTCGGCAATGAACAGGATGGGCGCGATGTTCGCGATTTCCGCGGCTTGCAGCACATTGGCAATCGCCAGCAAGGCGACGATACCTGACGCATTGTCGGACACACCAGGGCCGTAGAGCCGATCGCCGTCGCGGCGCGCTTCGATGGGCGTGCCTGCGGGAAAAACCGTATCGATGTGAGCGCTCAGCGCGATGAACGGAGCACCAGGATCGCTGCCGGGACGGATGCCCAGGACGTTGCCCAGCTCGTCGCGGTGAACGTCCGCCAGGCGCAATTCGGTGAAACGTTCGGCGAGCCATTGGCCGCGCACGGCTTCGCCCCAAGGCGGAGCGGGGATGGAAGTTACCTGGAGCTGTAGCTCTTCCAGCTCACGAGCGTGGGAACGGAACCAGGCGAAGGCTTCATGCACTTGGCGAAGCTCGGCCAGGCGCGACACCTGTTGCTGCGCCGAGCGCGAAGCTCGCGATTCGCTCGGCGAGAACGCCTCTCCGAAAGAAACACGCACTGGAGGAGTGGGGCCCATGAGGATGTTCCATGGTAATACGGCGGCGAGGTGGAGAGAAGAGCTACAATGTAGCTCAGAGGATAATCTATGTCGGCCAACGGTGTAGTTCGAGCCCGCATCGACGAGCGCGTGAAAGTCCAAGCCGCAGCCGTGCTAAAGGCCATGGGCCTCACGGTGTCGGATGCGTTTCGGTTGTTAATGGTTCGAATCGCGGCGGAAAAGACCTTGCCCTTCGAAATCCGGACGCCCAATGCGAAAACCATCTCCGCGATGAAGGCAGCCCGTCGCGGGGAATTAGTGACAGCAGGCCGTCCGGCCAAGCTGCTGGCGAGTCTGAATGAGGACGATTAGGTATACCGCGCAGTTCAAGCGGGACTACAAACGCGAACTCAAGGGACGACATCGAGCGAGTCTCGATGAAGCTCTACTGGAAATAGTTGGGTTACTCACGGAAGACACCCCTCTCGCGCCGAGACACTATGACCATTCTCTGAGTGGTGACTGGAAAGACCATCGCGACTGCCACATCAAACCGGACCTTGTTCTAATTTATCGAAAACCCGATGCCGAAACCCTGGAGTTGGTGCGCCTCGGGTCCCACAGCGAGCTATTCTGACCCGCAATCTTACGACGCCAGCTCCGACTGCTCTCCATTGGCGGCTTGCACGCATTCCATGATCTCGTCGTCGGTAAGGGTGCGGTCGGAGTCCTTGCAGCGTTGGTAGATGCGATCAATCAACTCGTCGGTGGGGGGAATGCCGTGGCGCTCCAGCCAGAACTGCACGTTCGACCTGCCGCTCATCGGCCCCACCTCGATGATCTGTTCCATGCCGAAAAAGTGCGACGGCACGCCAGAGTAAATGCTGTTGGCCAGCATCACATCGTTCTTGCGATAAGCCTTAATGACGGCAGCGGCATGGACGCCGGTTCCGGTGCGAAAAGCGTCGTCTCCCACAACGGGGTAGTTCTTCGGAATCGGCACGCCGGTGGCTTTGGAGACGGCTTCGCAGTAATCCTTAAGCCTGGTCAGGTCCTGACTCTTCCACGGCTCCACGCCGAGCAGTTTCAGGTTGACCAGCATTTGGTCCATCTGGGTGTTGCCGACGCGCTCGCCAATTCCGCAGGCGGTGGCATGGACCACTTCGGCTCCGGCCACCAGCGCAGCAAGTGAATTCGCGACTGCCAGCCCGCGATCGCAGTGGCCATGCCACTCCACGCGAATGTTCTCGCCCGATGGCTTCACCACTTCGTTGATCACAAAGTGCATGAGGGCGACCACGCCCATCGGCGTCGCATGACCGCAGGTATCGCAAATCACAATGGCCTTCGCGCCGCAACGGATTGCAGTGCTGTACAGGCGCTGTATGGTCTCGGGATCGCAGCGCGTGGTGTCCTCGGTCACGTACATGACGTCGAGGCCGAGTGAAACCGCGTACTTCACTGCGTTTTCTGTGGTGCGCAGCAGGAAATCATCAGTCCAGTCTTCGGTATAGCGGCGGATGGGGCTGGATCCGATGAACGTTGCCGCCTCGACGGGAACGCCGGTCCGCTCGACGATTTCGGCGATGGGGCGAATGTCGTTCTGATGGGTGCGGGCGGCGCAATTGGGCTTGATCTTCAACTTCGCGCGGCCAATCGCGCGGGCCAGCGCCTCGCAGTGCGCCTGCGCGCGCGGGCCGGCGCCGGGGAGCCCGATGTCGAGCATGTTGATGCCGACAGCTTCCATCAAGTGAAGAATCTCGATCTTCTCCTCGATGGAGGGATCGCGCACCGAGGGCGACTGCAGGCCATCGCGCAGCGATTCGTCGTTCAGCAGGACCCTGCCCGCCGGGACCATCGACCGGGCATAGATCGTGTTCCAGTCGTAAACCAATTCAGAGAGATCGGCAGACACCTAATTGACACCCCGTTTGTCAGACTAACGCCCCACAGCGCTGGTGGAAGGGCACGGCTTTAGCCGTGTCGGAAGGCTTGCGAATCAAGAGACTGCTTTAGCCTCGGACCGCCGTGGCTAAAGCCATCTTATTGGAGTCCTTCTATTTCGCCGGGCTGAAGCCCGGCGCTTCCACCCTAAGAATTTCCACCTTACGAATATTGCCTGCAAGTAGACGTAGTAATCCCTCTTCGCCATCCGACTTAAATTATCGCCCAAACAAGCGCTATTGCTTGTCTTTTTCCTCCGGGCCGGGTTTTGATGTCAAGCTCAATCCGAACACGGACTGGCGGCCCAGACCGGCGACATTGCGCCCGCGCGGCTCCTCGTCGCTCGGCAGATACAAGGTCCGGCAGTGCTCGCAGCGATAGATTTCCGCCTTGTCGCCGAAGGTCTGCCGCACATCGCCACAGGCTTGTTCCAGAACGTCCGCCAGGTAAAACCAGCGCTTCAAATGTCCGCCGCACAGCTTCTTTTTGTCGTCGAGCTCGTTGCAGGCCCGTTGGAACGGCTTCTTGTACTTCACCTTATGTTTGGGGAGTTGAGGAGCTTCGCTCTGGATTG
Organism: Candidatus Korobacteraceae bacterium; assembly: GCA_049519235.1. Taxonomy (GTDB): domain Bacteria; phylum Acidobacteriota; class Terriglobia; order Terriglobales; family Acidobacteriaceae; genus Bog-257. The sequence continues at coordinate 5,836 of JBEKQY010000048.1, forward strand.
CCTCGGGCATGTTGGCAGTATCCATGGTTGTTAGGAATATCGCAATATCGAAGCAGAGGTCCGCAGCTAGAGTTGTACGCTTCGCAAAGAAGCTCGCTTGCGATGACGAGTCAGATTCTGGTCGAGCGCCGGAACAGTCCCGCGGAGCGCAGAGCGCCGGTCAGCTTCTTCACCCAACTCCTAGCGAAAAGCAAATCAATAAATCCGTTCATCTGCTGTTGATACTGCCTGCCATAGCCGAACCACCAGACTTTCGGAATTCCGGGAATCCGGTCAACATCCACGTATTTCACTTGCACCATCTCTTGCAATCCCAACTCGCCGTGGGTGCGGCCAATGCCGCTCTGTTTGAAGCCGCCGTGCGGTGCCTCCGCGATACCGAAGCAGGAGATCATGTCGTTGAGCATGACCGTTCCTGCCTTGACCCTCGCGGCCATTGCCTCGCCGCGTTGGCGGCTGCGCGTCCAAACACTGGCCGCCAGCCCGAAGTCGCTGTCGTTGGCCAGGCTGATCGCTTCTTCGTCGCTGTCGAAGGGCGCGACGGGCAGCACCGGGCCGAATGTCTCCTCCTGCATCAGCCGCATGTCGCGGGTCACGTCAGCCAGCAAAGTAGGAGCGTAGAAGTTCGGACCGAGTTCGCTAAGCCGCTTACCACCGGCCAGCAAGCGTGCCCCACGCTGCAAGGCATCGTTGACCTGCGCTTCAACAATCTTCAACTGACGCTCGTGGATCATGGGCCCGATCTCGACCTCGGAGTCGATGCCATTCCCGACGCGCAACCTGGCGATCTTCTGGCGGCACATCTCGAGGAACGGCCCGTAGAGGCTGCGGTGAACGTAGCAGCGCTCCACTGACAGGCACGTCTGCCCGGCATTCATGAATGCGCCCCAAAGAGCGCCGCTGGTGGCGATTTCCAGATCGGCGTCGTCGAGCACGATCATGGGATCTTTGCCGCCCAGTTCCAGCACCACCGGCAGGAGGCGACGCGCGGCAGCTTCGCCGACGCGTTTGCCGGTGGCGACGCTTCCGGTGAAGATCAACTTGTCGATTGGCGATTCGACCAGTGCCGCTCCAGCCGGGCCCTCGCCAACTACCACCTGCATCAGATCGGGATGCAACCCGGCAGCCAGCAACAGCCGCTCCAGCTCCAGCGCGATCAGCGGCGTGAATTCTGACGGTTTCAACACAACAGCATTGCCGGTGACCAGCGCACCCAGCGTCTCGATGGCGGGGATCGAGAACGGATAGTTCCAGGGGGCGACGATGCCGATCACGCCATACGGTTCGCGCACCAGCTTGCCGCGCTTGGTCTTCATGGCGAGGTTGGCGTGCGGCAGCGGCTGGTCGCGAAGGAAGCTATGGGCGTGGCGAATGCAGAACTGCGCCGCATCGAGCACAACCAGGACTTCGGTCGCCAGCGCTTCGGCGGTGGGCTTGCCGGCCTCGCGGCAAATCAAGCGAGCCACGTCGTCATGCCGCTCGCTCAGAAGCTGCTGGAAACGCCGTAACACCGCAATCCGCTCGCGCACCGGAGTCGCCTGCCATTGCGGTTGCGCGGCCTTGGCGCGCAGGACTGCATCGCGCACATCGCCGGGAGTTGCGCAGGCCAGTTCAGCCAGAACTTCGCCGGTCGCGGGATTGGTGGTGACGAGGGTTGCAGTGCCGATAATTTTCGCTTCGCTTGCCATATTCAGTCAAAGTCGGACCTGTGACCGCTCCCTTCTGATACTCCGTCGTTCCCCCAATGAAAACCGCCCCTTCGGCGGGGGTACAATTGACTCAGCAGCCCGCTGTTGGGGCTGAATTTTTGTGATATTGAGGCAGTTTATGATAATCGAAGTCGGACCAATTTTATCCGAACTTGGTGCCAAGGCAGCATGCACAAAGCTTGATCCAAAAGACGAGCAACGCGTTGCCGAATTGGTTTCGGAACTCAAATCTATATTTGACGCCTACCCTAGAAAGTAGGCCATTTTATTACCGGACCTTAAATAAACAAGCCCCGAATATACAACAAAGGTGTTTAACTATGCGAAAAGCCATATGTAACTATTGTGGTAAAACAATTGGAGCGAATCACCGTAGTCCTCGCTCTAAACATCAACGAACACACGCCAAACATCTACGCCGAACGATAAATTCTCTTGCCAAGAGAAACGATATGGACCTGCTGTCTGCTGCCAGGGAAATTAAGGCTGTTCTTCAAAAACTTAGCTCCAAGCCTCACTACAGTCAGTTTTCGTATATACCGCCCTCATAGAAGCGGATGGGGTCGCCAATGTCGGCGACCCCATTTTTTAAACTCATCTCGCCGTCGCGAAGGCCCTACTTCGGACTCTGGGCGTGTTTCTTGGCTTCTTTGTCAGCCTGCCGCGCACGCTTTTCGTCTTCCTTGATGATTCGCTTCGCTTGCTTCTTCGCCTGTTCGAGGCACCCGCTTCGGAAAAGGGTGGTGAGGAGTGGTAACTGTGCTTGAGTCGTCGCCAGTGATTTGTACGCTTCTGATGTGACGATTGATTGATAGATTTGATTGCAATCGGTCGGTAGCGCGCGATTTGCCTTCGCAAACTGCATTCCCAAGTCGTATGACTGGAGAAGGGGCGTGAGCTGTTGGCGGGCTGCTATCCAGGCTTTGACTCCGACGGCACTCTTGCATCCTTCTGCGAAAGACGGCGAGTTTGTGTTCTGGCCGGCAATATCGCAGTCACGTTCATCTGCATCATGATTCATGCCCCAGGTATAACCTGCTCTGTGTCCTTCACACGTCGCGCTCTGGCAATTCCAGTCTTGACCGCAGGCAGCATTAGCGGTGAGAAGGAATAACAGTACTGAGCAGGATTTCCCGAGCATCCTGGCTCTTAGCATGCCGGGAGTAACCTCCTTCGCAGCAGCTTACCCAATTCCTGACCACATCTAGTGCTCGACGCTGACGAGATACAGGCCGCAAGCGGCGGCCGTGGGCCCGGCTGCGCTGCGATTGCGGGCCTCCAGAATGGTTGACACGTCGCTAATCTTCAGCGAACCTTTGCCGACCAGCAGGAAGGTTCCGACTAGATTCCGCACCATGTGGTGCAAAAATCCGTCGCCACGCACAGTGTAGATCAATTCTTCCCTGGTGCGAGCCCATTGCGAGGAATGGATAGTGCGGACGTTGGTCACGGCGCCGAAACGGGAAACGTCGTCTTCTTGTTCTTGCGCCGCTTCTGCAATTCGCGCGCTGCGGTCAGCATCGGAGGCCGCAAACGAAGTGAAATCGTGGGTGCCGACAACCTGCTCGGACGCCCGTATCACGGCTTCCTCATCCATGGGATAGGGATCGTGGTAAACATAGCGCGCCAGAAACGGCGGACAAATATCTCCGCGATAGATGCGATAACGATAGGTCTTGGCCTTTGCAGAGTGTCGCGCATGAAAGCTGTCAGGCACAACCTCCACCGCATTCACCCGCACCGACGCCGGCAGCATGTCGTTCAACGCAATGACCAGATTGCGCTCCGGGATCGAACTCTCCAACTGCACGGAAGCGACCTGCGCCAGGGCGTGAACTCCGGCATCCGTGCGGCCCGATCCTTGCGGCAGGACGTCCTCACCCGTCAGCCGCTTGAGACAGTCGGCGAGCGTGCCCTGCACAGTCGGCAGGCCCGGCTGCACCTGCCATCCGTGAAATTCGGAACCGTCGTACGCCAGCGTGATTTTCAGATTGCGTGACATTTGCTTCTTAGCGCGCTTCCGCAGTCGGCGTAGCCTTGTTTTTGAAAGGGCACGGCTTTACAGGCTGCTGGAAAAGTCGAACCAGCAAATCCCTCGCGGCCGGAAGAGACTGTGTCGCAACCCTGTGCTGCCGCTCCGCGGCTCAGCGTTCTTCCCACTCGAAACCGCGGGCTTACGCCCGCGGCTAACACAAATGTCGCCGCGGCGCGGCTGGTTCGATCGGTTTTCTAGCACTTTGTTCCACCGAAAAATCTCTTTCCCAGTTGCGACACAGTCTCTAAAGGCCGCTCGAGATGAGAAAGATAAACCACTTATCGGCACGACTGAAGTCGTGCCCTGACACAAAGCTCGCGAAATTGGGATTTTTAACCGGCCGGTTTAGGCGTGCCGCAAACGTCACGCCGAGAAACCGGCAAGCCGCTGAGGGAATACGCCCTCAGGGCCTAAAGGCCGAACCTCCTATGCATTTGACGGCACGGCTGAAGCCGTGCCCTTTCAAATCAGGAAATGCCAACCGTCTGCTGCTCTCACTATAACGATTCGTTGGCTAAGTTTTTCGATCTGTTAAGCAGTGTAAAGCTATGTAAAGCATCCATTTGTCGCGGGAGTGTGTCAGCTATACTGAGTTCCTGCAATCTATGAGGTTGCGATCATTTCTCATCTTCCGCGACGACAGCTTGAGATCGAATCTCCGCCCACTGCCCCGAATGTACGGTAGGCGACAGAAAATTGCCGCAAAGGCATGTAGAGCTCTTAGCGTCCTTATCCAGGAGAAGCAGAATGTCTGTTCCCAATCCAATGTCGAATCGTGTTCCTTACCTTCCAGCAAAGCTATTCTCGCTGCTGTTGATCTGCTGGCTGGCCGCGGCAAGTTTCGCCCAAGACGCAACGCCACAGCCGAACATGCCGGCGCAGCCGAGCGCGTCCGACGCAAGTGCCGCGACACAGCAGAATACGATGCCGTCCACGGCAGCGTCTCCGCAGAACGCCGCGCAGGCGTCGACCCTGACGCCGCTGCCGCAGGCGCCCGCGCCACAGCGCAATGCCCATCCTTATGCGGGCCAGGATTATAGCCGCGGGAAACGGCAGTGGCCGAATCCTTTCGTGGTGTACACGGCGCGTCCGGTCGCTCAGCTCAACGTGGCGAATTCCCCGCGCGTCGACCAACTGCTGAAGGACGGTAAGATGTACTTGTCGATCAACGACGCTGTGGCCATGGCGCTGGAAAACAATCTCGACATCGGCATTCAGCGCTACAATCTCTCGATTGCCGACGCGGACATTCTGCGTACCTCGTCGGGTGCGGTTGCGCTCGGCGTGAATACCGGACTGGTCCAGGGCACCCCCGGCGGCACGACCGGCACGACCTCCGCCGGAGGCACTGGGACCTCCAGCACCGGCTCGACGGGCGGCGGAGTGGGTGGAACCACGATCGGCGTTGGCGGAGCCGGCTCGGGCGCGGCCGGCATCGTCGCCTCCACCCAAGGCGAAGGCCCCACGCTCGATAACTACGACCCGGTCATCACAGGCACCGTCTCGGCCGGCCACTCGATTACGCCGGAGTCCAACACCGTGTTTACCGGCACGAATACTTTGTACGAAAACACGACTACGGCAAACTTTATGTACTCCCAGGGGTTTTCCACTGGAACGCTGATGACCATGGCCTTCGACAACTCTCGCTTGTGGGAAAGCTCTATCTACAACACGATCAATCCAACCTTGACCCCGAGCTTCACATTCCAGGTGCGGCAGCATCTGCTTCAGGGTTTCGGCTTCGATCCGAACCTGCGCTACATCCGCATCGCGCGCAATAACAAGATGATTACCGAAGTCACCTTTCGCAACCAGATCATCACCACTGTCTCGCAGATCGAAAACATTTATTGGGACCTGGTGAACGCTTACGAAAATGTCACCGTACAGCAGCGCGCGCTCGACCTGGCCAACAAGACGCTCTCCGACAACCAAAAGCAGGTTGCGCAGGGGACCATGGCGCCGCTCACCGTCGTCCAGTCGCAAAGCGCAGTCGCCACAGCCAAGCAAAACCTGATTGCAGCCCAGGTGAACCTCCAGCTTGAGCAGTTGCTGATGAAGAACGCGATCACCCGCAATATGGCGGACCCCGTGCTAGCTGTGGCGCCGGTAATTCCTACCGACACCCTCAACACCACGACGGAGTACGAGGTTGGTTCGGTCGAGGACTTGATCTCGGCAGCGCTGCGGCAACGGCCAGAAATCGCCAGCGCACGCTTGAACCTCACCAACAGCCTGGTTACGAGAAAATCCATTCGCAACGAGCTGCTGCCGACCGTGGATTTGTACGCCTTTTACGGCGCCACGGCGCTGGCCGGGCCGGTGAACGCGCTCTGCACCGATCCCAGCCGCTGCATGTCGCCGGGGTTTCCCACCAGCTACGCGGGCGCCTTTGGCAACCTGTTTAACAGCAGCGCTCCGGACAAGGGAGTTGGTGTGAACATCAATATCCCTATTCGCAACCGCCAGGTGCAGGCCGATCAGGAGCGCTCCGATCTGGAATACCGCCAGGCGCAGTTGAGCTTGCTGCAAACTGAGAACACGATCCAGCTTCAGGTGCGGCAGGCGCAGTTTGCGCTAACGCAAAATTGGGTTGCGCTACAGGCGGCCATCTCTGCTCGTGACTATGCGGCCGAGGCGCTGGATGCGGAGCAGAAGAAGCTGGTCATGGGAGCGTCTACCGGCACGCTGGTCCTACAGGCGTCGAGCAACTTGACGCAGGCCGAGTCCAACGTGCTCTCTGCCGCGACCAATTATGAGAAGTCGAAGGTCCAGCTTGATCTCTCCACCGCCGATACACTGGCAAAGCTGGGCATTGATATGACAGACGCTGAATCCGCGCAGGTGAAACACGAGCCCAAAGTACCGGGCGTGGTTCCGGCGAACGCACCCAACGAACTAACCACGCCTCACATCGTACCGCTCGGTCTCGGAGGTCCAGATACCGGTCCAACCATGGCGCCGCAACCGGAGACGCAGCCCCAGCAACCGGCGCCGTCGCAAATGCAAATACAGGTGAAACCGCAACCGTAGAACCCGCAGCGGTCGCCGCTACTGGCACAACCGCAACTGCGGGACAGCCCGAGCACATACGCCATGGAATGGATATGGTTTAGTCGATATAATGTCCGGTATCCGACGTCAAGATTCGCGCGTTTGGCGAACACGATAGAGTTTGCCCACCACAGACCGATCGTGAGAGCTGGCGAGGAAAGCCTTCCTGGTTTTGAGGATTCTCTCCAGTGCATTTCGTCACGATTTGCGAAAAAAGGGCCACTCGCGAGAGGCTGGTGATGGCAGTGGAGCGGTCAAGGCGGCGAACCTATGGCCATGTCCTGGTCATCACCAACCATGCCGGCGACGCGAGAACCATCCGGGAGTCCTTGCTGGCGGTGGAACCGGAGCCGTTGCCGGTGGAGTGGGTCAGCACTCTGTCCGAGGGCCTGGAGCGGCTGAAGACCCTGGGCATTGAGGCGGTCATTCTTGATCTCTCCCTGCCCGACAGTCACGGGATCGAGACATTCGAGCAAGCGTCGGCTTCAGCATCGGGAGCTCCCATCCTGGTCTTAACTGACTCCGCCGAAGAGGAACTCGGCCAAGAAGCGGTGCGGCGCGGTGCCCAGGATTACCTTCCCAAAGATCGCCTGGATAAATACTCACTTCCCCGCGCGGTCCAGACCGTGATTGCCTTGAAGATTGCGGCGGAGATGCTGGCCGGGGCCACGCTCGACTCGATTGGCGATGCCGTACTCAGTACGGACAAGCAGGGAAGGATCACCTATCTGAATGCCGTGGCCGAAAGAATGGTGGGTTGGACACTGGGCGAGGCGCTGGGACGGCCCTTGGGCGAGGTTTTCCAGATCGTCGACCGCGAGACTGGCGAGTTGGCTGCTAATCCGCTGGAGTTCGCCATTGAACAAGAGCAGATGGTAGGTCTTTCGGCGGACTGCCTGCTCATCCGGCGCGACGGATCGGAAATAGCCATTGAGGATTCTGCCGCTCCTATCCGCGACCATGAAGGCCGGGTGGTTGGGGCCGTCCTAGTCTTTCGTAACGTGGGCCGGGCGCACGCCCTGGCACATAGGATGTTTCACCTGGCGCTGCACGACTCGCTCACCGAATTGCCGAATCGCGTTCTGCTGAAGGACCGGCTTAACCAGGCGGTCAGGATGGACGCGCGTCACCACAAAAAGCTCGCGGTGCTGTTTGTTGACCTGGATCGCTTCAAAGCTATCAATGATTCGCTGGGCCACGCGACGGGAGACGCCGTCCTTAAGTCAGTCGCCAAGCGCATGCGCGAGACTTTGCGCGACGTGGACACCGTCAGCCGCCACGGAGGAGACGAATTTGTAATTTTGCTTCCGGAAATCGAGGCCGCCAGCGACGCTGCGCTAGTGGCGGAAAAGATCCTGCGCAGACTGGCAGCGCCTCACCTCATCGCGGGCCGCGAGCTGCACGTCGCCGCCAGCATCGGAATCAGCATCTACCCGGAACACGGCCGCTTGTCGGAACTCCTCGTCAACCGCGCCGATCTTGCCATGTACGAAGCCAAGAAAAGCGGCGGACGCAGTTACCGTTTCTTTGCGTAGCAGGGTCTCTTGCCTTTACGTACCCGCGAAAAAGCCTGAGGGCAATAGTCTCGCACCTGCCTGAAACCGGCAGCGTTATTCCTCGAGCGCAACGCCTGGACTTTTGCGCTGGTGGGTTGCGAAATCGAGCGTTACAATGAATCCAGATGTTGAACGAATTCCAGCAACGGGACCTTTGGGAGCGCTGGCTGGCGGCAGAGATGAGAAGTAATTATTTCGCCGACCGGGCGCACTATTATGCGTCAATCCACAGCTGGATCACTTGGGGAACGTTGCTTTCGTCATCCGGTGCAGCAATTACGATTTTGTCCGGTAGCTCCGTCCCGCAGTGGATCAAACCCACTCTAGCGATTATTGCGGCGGGGCTCAGCCTCCTTTGGTTGGTTAAGCAATTCCAAAGGCCTGCTTTCGAGTGCTCAAAGATGCAATACAAATGGAAACGGCTTGCCTACGAAGCAGAATCGCTTTGGAATAGCACCTGGGCAAATGACGCTGAAGTCAAGCTTCAGAAGATCGCAGAGAAGGCGGCTGAGTTATCCAAGAGCGCTGCGACAATTCCTTACAACGAGCGGGTAATGCTGAAATGGGAGAATCATGTGCTGCAGCACCATGACTTGCAGGCAGCAGCATGACGGATCCCGAACCGCTTAGAAAGCGTTCTGACTGGCCTCCGATCCCTAAGCCAATTCTTAAGCCACCTCCGCCACCGCCTCCGCCTCCAAGAAAGCCATCTTCCTGACGCTGGGTCTCGGAGCGGCGAGGATGTTTTCGTAGGTTGGTGGAACGCGCGCCTTGCTCCCGTCCCTCGCATCTACTAGCATGTAGAGTTCGTCTCACAGTGGGGTAGCTCATGGCTAACAGCCGCAAGTCCGCCGGGAAAGCTGTAACCGAATCGCCGGTCAGCGATCTGTTCGAGGCTGGGCGTCATCCCTCCGAGTCCGAGAAGCAATGGGCCGAGAAGACGCTCGCGTCCACACTGGAGAAAGCTCCCGAGCGGCCCATCGGCGCACCTACGGGCATCAATGTTGACGAGCACGGCAACGCTCGCTTCACGACGATCTCCGGCTTGCCCATTCGTCGCCTCTGCACGCCCGCTGACCTTCCCGAAGACTGGACGTACGACAACTACCTGAACTATCCCGGCCAGCCGCCGTACACGCGCGGCATTCACGCCTCTGGCTATCGCGGCAGAATGTGGACCATGCGCCAGTTCTCCGGCTTCGCCTCGCCGGAGGAGACCAACCTGCGCTACAAATATCTGCTTGCGAACGGTGGTCAGGGCCTGTCGGTCGCCTTCGATCTGCCCACGCTGATGGGCTACGACAGCGATCATCCCTTCAGCGAAGGCGAGGTCGGCAAGTGCGGTGTCGCCATCGATTCGCTCGAGGACATGGAGATCCTCTTCGACGGCATCGATCTGGAGAAGACCACCGTCTCGATGACCATCAACTCGCCCGCGTCGATTTTGTGGGCGATGTATCTCGCCGTCGCCGAAAAACAGGGCGCGGACTGGAAGAAGATTTCCGGCACGATCCAGAACGACATTCTGAAGGAATACATTGCGCAGAAGGAATACATCTATCCGCCGGCGCCGTCGATGCGGCTGGTGATCGACACCTTCGAGTTCGGCTCCAAGTTCACGCCGCGCTTCAACACCATTTCCATCAGCGGCTATCACATTCGCGAAGCGGGTTCGACCGCGCTTCAGGAGCTGGCCTTCACTGTTTACGACGGCGTCGAGTATGTCGAGTGGGCGCGCCGCCGCGGGCTTGATGTCGACGAGTTCGGCCCGCGCCTCAGCTTCTTCTTCAACGCGCACAACGATTTCTTCGAGGAGATTGCCAAGTACCGCGCGGCGCGCAAAATCTGGTATCGGCTGATGAAAGACCGCTTCGGCGCCAAGAATCAGCGTACCTGGCTGATGCGCTTCCACACACAGACGGCGGGCGTCTCGCTGACGGCGCAGCAGCCGATGAATAACATCGCGCGCGTGGCCATCCAGGCGCTGGCCGGCGTGCTGGGCGGAACGCAGTCGCTGCATACCGACAGCTACGACGAAGCGCTCGCGCTGCCGACGGAAGAAGCCGTGCGCATCGCGCTGCGCACTCAGCAGATCATCGCCTACGAATCGGGCGTAGCGCAGACCGTCGATCCGCTCGGCGGCTCGTACTTCGTCGAGCGCTTCACCCTCGATATGGAAAACGGCGCGTTCGATTATTTCGAGAAGCTCGACGCCATGGGCGGCATGGTTGCTGCGATCGAGAAGGGCTATCCGCAGAAGGAGATTGCGGAGGCCAGCTACCAGTTCCAGCGCGCGACTGAAGCGCGAGAGAAAATCACCGTCGGCGCCAATGAGTTTGTGGTCGAAGAGCCGTCGCCGAACATTCTTTACATCGGCGAAGAGGTTGCGCAGGCGCAGAGTAAGAAGTTGAAGGCGCTCCGCCAGCGCCGCTCGAACGACGAAGTACGCCGCCGTCTCGACGCGCTGAAGAAAGCCGCTGCCCAAGAGCCGAAGGCCGGCGACAACGGTCAGATCTCGCCGGCGAACACCATGCCATTCATCGTGGAAGCCGTGAAGGCCTACGCGACGGTGGGGGAAATCTGTGAGGCCCTGCGCGAAGTGTATGGGACATATACAGAGACGGCGTTCGCCTAGGTGAGCTCGTCGGGTTGCGCCAGTTGTGGCCGGAACTTCGTTAGCCAGGCGCTAACCACTCCTAGGCTTGACCTGCACCTTGGCGCCTGCCCGTAATCCAATCTTTTGATGACCGGACCGGGCAGTCATGTCTCCACAATAAAGGATCGAACCGCCTTCAAATGCGAGGTTGGGCTGGTAAGGGTCAAAGTGAAGGTCCCTTTGGCAGCGGGTACCAGTTGAAGACTCAGTTCGGTAGCACTCTTGAAAGTAACAACCGGAGACGGCTGAGTTACGCCGCTGGCATCCTTCCAGTCTGCAGTTATGTTCTGGGCGAAGTTCTGCCCCGTGACCTTCACAGCGACCGCGCCGGGACTCTGCTTAACGTTGGGGATGGGATCGATCACCATCGCATCAGCGGGGAAGTTAACCGTCGCAGCCTGTCCATCCTTATTGACCAGCATGAGTTTGTGCACAAACGGGGTCGGTAGATTCGGGGTGCCGGTAATGTACGGGGCCGCATCGTTGAGGCTGACATTCAGTTCCGCAGCCAGACCAGTTTGCGGGTCGGCGGTGCCGTTCATCCAGAATAAATCGGCGCGCAGCGGTTGGTCGTCAACTGTGATGGTGGCCTTGGGATCGAGATTCTCGCCCTTCAGATTGATGGTAAGGACCGGAAGCTTGATCTTCCCTTGGTTCTTAAGGTCGGGCGGAGCATCGTACTGTGTTGGGAGATTTCCAGTGGTCGTGACGTCCAGCACAGCGAGCGTCTTGATGACCGGCCCGGCCTTCCGAACTATCTTGCCTCCAAGGTAACCTGCCGCGCTGACACCCATCAGGTACAGGAAAGTATCCGGAATGTTGGGCAGTTCTCTCAATGTAGCTGGATTCTGCCGCACCACCAGGTACACAAATCCCAAAGCGCCAACAATTGTCCAGATGAAGAACTGTAA
>JBEKQY010000049.1:0-17690 GCA_049519235.1 Candidatus Korobacteraceae bacterium
GAGCGATAGTGACGGGCGGCGAAGTCGGCTGGCTCGCCGCCCTTATGCGCTTGGCTCGCCGCTGGTGACATCCTCGGCGTACCATAGTCTCTTCTAGTGACGAGTGAAATTCCTTCTGGGACTAAATCTATGCGACTTCGCAAGAACCTACTTTGGCTGACAATGGCGGCAATGCTGCTGGCGGCAGAAGTTCCCGCTTTTGCCGTGAGCAAGGAGATAGTGCAACTGCAAACCCAAGTGCAGTCGCTACAGGACCAGGTTGCGCGCCTACAGCAGTCCGTCGACATGAACATGGGCGTGATGAAGAACCTGATCGAGCAAAGCGCCGACAGCGTCAACAAGATGAATGCCGCGGTCAACGATCTTCAGAACAAGATGCAAGGTCTGACGGCGGACAACAGCGGCAAGATCGATCAGCTCTCCAGCCAGGTCCAGTCGCTGCACGATGCGGTGGATGAGTTGAAGTCGCGGCTGGCGAAGGTCAGCAAACAGCTCGACGATATGCAACAGGGCGGACAGAACCTGCCGGCCGGCCAGCCGGGTATGATGCCGGCACCGGGTGGAGCACCCAATCCAGGCGGGCCAGGGGCGGATAGCGGCTCGGTTGCGCTACCGGCGGATGTGCTCTACAACAACGCGCTGCGCGATTACAACTCCGGCAAGTACGATCTCTCGTCGCAGGAGTTTGGCGACTACCTCAAGTACTACTCGAATACCGATCTGGCGGCCAACGCCCAGTTCTACGTCGCCGATATCGAATATCGCCAGGGGAACTTCGAAGCGGCGGTGAAGGATTACGACAAGGTGCTGGAGCAATATCCGGGCGGGAGCAAGGCGGCGGCGGCGCAGCTTAAGAAGGGCTACGCGTTGCTGGAGTTGGGACAGCGCGAGGCGGGAGTCCGTGAGTTGAACAGCCTGATCGCGCGCTATCCACGCTCCATCGAGGCTTCGCAGGCCCGCGACCGCTTGCGCCGCCTGGGCGTGACCGGCACAACCCACAAGCCGCCAGCAACGCATTAGCCATAGCGCACGCGCATTGCGGATGGAGTATTGAACTGTGAACTCAGGCTGGCGGTTGCCCAAGAAATAGCTAATTGCATTGCTCCCTTCCTTGCACGTAGAATCGTGCTGCACGTAAAATGGTGCGCCTATGAAAACCAACATCACTTTGAAGATCGACTCCGATTTGGTGCGAGAAGCTCGCATTTTGGCTGCTGAGGAAGGAACCTCGATCAGCGGCTTGCTTGCGAGCCAGTTGCAACAGGTTGTGCGGGAACGCAGGCGTTACGATCAAGCCCGGCGGCGTGCCCTGGCCCGCCTGCGAAAGGGATTCAATTTGCAATGGACCCGCCCTGGCTCGCGCGATGAGCTCCATGAGCGATAAGTTTTTTGTCGACACGAACATTCTGGTTTACGCCCATGATCGTTCAGCCGGAGCAAAACATCATGGCGCACAAGTCCTGTTACAACGGCTCTGGGATTCAGGCCAGGGTGTGCTGAGCACGCAGGTTCTACAGGAACTATGTGTCAACCTGCGGCGCAAGGTAAGGCATCCTTTGCCGGCAGACGAGGTCCGGCAACTGGTTCTCGACTACTCAACGTGGGAGATCGTCACCAATACTCCCGAGTCCGTTATCCAGGCGCTGGATATCGAAATGCGTTACAAGACTTCTTTTTGGGATGCCCTGATTCTTCAGGCCGCGAAAAGTTCCGGAGCATCGATCCTTTATTCCGAGGACCTGGCCGCCAACCAACGCTACGGTGCAATTCAGGTTGTGAACCCGCTGATCGATTCCATCAGTTCATAACCGTCCCGCGCGGAGGTGCGAAAGCAATTCGGGAATCGCTCTGGCTGAGATCTGGCGCGATCACGACAGCCCCCGGCTAGTGATCTCTTCCGCGGGAGAGCCGGCGGTCATTCCCTGAGCCAGCACCAGCTCGCGCGTCTTGCTGCGGATGGTCGGCAGGTGGGTCCAGAAGAGAATCGCTCCCGCCATGCAGGCTAGCCCGCCCAGCGCGACTGTCCAGGGCGCGCCCAGACGATGCGCGACCGCCCCCGCCGATAGCGCTCCAAACGGCGCCATTCCCATGAACATCATGGAATAGACCGACATGACTCGGCCACGAAGCTGGTCCGGAACCATGGCCTGAATGAGGGTGTTGGAGGAAGCCATCTGCACCATCATGAAGAAGCCGACCGGCAGCAGGAACAGAGTCGATAGCCAGAAAATTCTGGAAAACGAGAACAGAATCAAGCTGAGGCCGAAGCCGCACGCGCAGATCGCAATCAACCTTCCCAGTCCTCGGACGCCGACTCGCGCCGCCAGGCTGGCCGCACCCAGCAGCGCGCCGACGCCGGTTGCACCCATCAGAATTCCCAACCCTCTCGCGCCCCCGTGCAGGATCTGATCGGCGAAGACGGGCATCAGCACCGTGTACGGCATCCCCACGAAACTCACCACACCAAGCAGTAATAAAATGGCGCGAATCGGTCCAGTATTGCGCGCGTAGGCGAAGCCTTCCAACACGTTCTCCAGTGGCGAGCCTTGCGTCGCCAGTTTCCCCCGATGTTCGATGCGCATCAGCAGTAAACCGGCGATCACCGCAAGGTAGCTGACCGAGTTGGCGAAGAAGCACCAGCCCTCGCCGATGGACGCGACCAGTATTCCGGCAATCGCCGGCCCGATGATGCGCGCCCCGTTGAACATGGAAGAGTTCAGCGCGATCGCGTTCATGAGGTCCTCGCGGCCCACCATGTCGATGAGGAAAGCCTGCCGCGCGGGGATGTCGAAGGCATTGACCACCCCGAGCCCAGAGGCCAGCACCATGATGTGCCAGACGTGCACGCGATGAGTGAGCGTGAGCGCGGCGAGAATTCCCGCCAATATCATCGACGCCACCTGCGTGGCGATGACCACACGCTGGCGATTGTGACGGTCGGCGACGATACCGCCCACCGGGGCCATGATGAACACCGGGATTTGGCTGGCGAAGCCGACGGCCCCCAACAGCAACGCCGAGCCGGTCATGCGATAGACGAGCCACGCCTGCGCGACGGTCTGCATCCAGGTACCGATCAGCGAGATGAGCTGGCCGGCGAAGAACAACTGGAAGTTGCGATGACGCAGCGCGCGTACTGCCAGCGCCAGTTTGGAGTCGCGCCAGGCCGGAGCGGCGAACTCCCGCTTTTCCTCTTCGAGGACGGCGCGCAGAGATTCGGGTTCAGCAGGTTGGGTTGGTTCGGCCATCGGAACTTTGATGCTCAGGCGAAAGTCCGCTGCGCGGATTCGCGTGGCCCAAAGTAAACGGCCACAATCCAGAATACTTCATGTCGCATCCCTCAACCCATCGCGAGAACCATGCAGCCTGATTTTCGCAATCGGCCTGGTTGCAAGACCGTAACTTGGCGGATATCTTCCTTACTTGGCTAATCCGATTGCGCCTTCGCAACATAACTCAAGGTCCAAAGTCCCGGCCTCGCGCCGCTTCTTTCGCCGCGTCAAAGGAATTGTTCTGCGGCCGAGTGCAATCTACGGTCTTTACTTGCGAATGAAATTCGGGGCGGCCAGATTGTCCGAAGCTCCTGGCCCGAATATCGCGAACGGAACGCTGAAGAACAAAGCCGAGTGGGAAGCGGCGCTCGCAAATGCAAAGAAGCTGCACGTTCCGTTGCATCGCGGCCCCGAGAAAAACTGGGACCACCTCGCGGCAGTCACCACCATTCTCGCCAACACCGATCGCTCCGCCCGCGTCCTCGATGCCGGCGCCGAAATCTACAGCAACGTTCTGCCGGCGCTGTTTCTGTATGGATATCGCGAGCTGTATGGCATCAACCTGGACTTCACCGATCCCACGCGCCGCGGGCCAATTCGTTACATGCCGGGCGACTTGACGCGCACTCCCTTCGCCGACGGCTTCTTCGACGCCATCACCTGCCTGAGCGTGATCGAACACGGCGTACCGCTGAACGATTACTTCCGCGAAATGTACCGCCTGCTGAAGCCGCATGGATTGCTGATTACTTCAACCGATTACTACGTCACGCCAATCGACACGCGGGGCCAGTTCGCCCATGGCATGCCAATCAAGATTTTTTCGAGACCGGAGATGGAGGCTGCTCTGGATCTGGCGCGGTCGGCGGGATTTGAGACTACTGGAGAGGTTGATCTGGAGTGCGACGAAAAACCTATTCGCTGGGAGGCGTTTGGGCTAGAGTACACGTTCGTTCTCTTTACCTTGCGAAAGCAAGCAGGGCGGCATTCGAATGAGGCTCCCATAGCATTTTTCTAAAACCGATTTAATTACAGTCACTCAATATCTTTTTTCTTGACAACGCAACCGATTAGGTACATCCTTTGCAAAATCGCAAGCGTTGCCGCACGCGGTTAGAACCTGTTCCGCTCCCATAGGCCCCGATCCATAGTAGTTATCAGGCATGTTGTGTATGGCGCACCTTAACGCTTAAGGCCTTGCTGTAGGTGTGCAACAGCAAGTGACGTCAGACTGGACTAACCATGTCCTCTCGTCAGAAAAAGTTTCATATGCTTAACCGCCGCCGTGCCAGTCTTCGAGGTTGTATCGTCCTCTCGGTTGTTCTAGCTTTTACTGCCGTATTCTGCACCGCCCAGACAAACGGCCAGCAATCGCAGAAGTCGTTATCTGACTTCTTCAATTCGATTGCGAACTTCACCTACAATATGGCTTGGCCGACAGCAACTTACCAATCCTGGAGCTTTGACTCGATACGGGATGTGCCCGGCGGTTATGACGTGGTACTACTGTTGGATGGGCGAAGCGGCTGGGACAAGAGTGATCTGTGGCTGAAGCTTGGGTTTGCTATTCGCTCAGACGGCGTTGACAAAGTATGGGTGGTAGACGATAACGCCATCCTGGTGCAACCGTTTAAGACTATGCAAGCCCTGGGAGAACTCACAGCAGATCTCGCAAAACAATACCAGCAATCGCAGAAAGCACAACCCAGTTCGGCCCAGCCCCAGACGGCTTCGCCTACTACGGCGGAGGCGCTCTGCTTGAGCAATGAAACCAGTGGGACACTGGTGATCAAATATCACTGGGGAAATGATAACTGGTCGACCGAGATGATCGATGCCAATAAATCAACCACCTTCTGGTTTCCGACGGAGAATGGGGCAACCACGGTACCGCCATTCTTTGTCGAATATAACCCCAGCTTTGCCGATCCGTCCGCGATGCAGGATTATAGGCTCGAACACCAGGCTGTGTCCCTGCCTGCCAACTGCATGGCAGCCAAACAATACGTTTTCAGCTCCTCGGGAAATAACATTGTTCTCCAAGCTACAAACTGAGGGGGTAAGCATTTCCTGGAACTCGCGAAGCGCAGCGAGACGGCCGATGCCGTGGTCATCCTCGCGGTTCTCGTCGCCTGTTTAGCCCGCCTCGATCCACGAACCAGTCCCGGAGCCGAGTTTTGTAACAGCCTCTGAAGCGCCGCTCTACCAACCTTCGCGCATACAACAATCCAGAGGCGGCTCTAGTCAGTGGCTGAATTCCAGCACAGTTATGCCCGGGAACTTTTGCGAGCGAGGCGGGCCAAAGATGGTCTGTAAGCGGGCGGCGATAGCGGGCGAGTAGTCGCGCCCTGGGCTGCCATCGCGCAGCATGATCCAGACGTGAGAAAAGGCGCTGGGGTCGCGGTAGAGAGCCTGCTCGAACTCGCGATCATCTTTTCCGGTGTCATAGAAGCCTCCGAAGACGTGCAGAGCCGGAGCACTTGAGCGCCGGAGATCGTAGTAATAATCGAAGCCGGGACGCGCGAAATTGGGATAGATCGCCACGGCATCGCAGGGATGGGCAGAGGCGAGCACGGCGGCGGTGGCATTGCGCCAGTCCTCGCGCGGCTTTCGGTAGCCCATGAAGACGTTCACGATGGAGCTGACACATAAGGCGAGTACGAGCCAGAGACCCAGATGGTGTTTGGGTAACGCAATCATGCCGCAGCCAGCCAGCATGATGGTCGCGGGCAAGCAGAAAATCATGTAGCGCTGCACGAATACCGGGTTGTAGAGCGAGATGAGCGCCATCAGCAACACGGGCATCACGGCCCATGAGATCAGCAGAGCGCCATGCCAGAAGATCTCAGAAGTGCGCTTGCGGTCGCGCCAGATCGCGATCGCCGCTGCAATCCACAAAATTGCAGAAAGCACCAGCTTCTCGCCGGCGCCTCCGAAAAACAGTGCCAGATGCAGCACCTGTTTCGGCGTGGCTTGGGGCATCCAGGGAAACGACGTGGTGTGCGCGGGCACACGCAACACGAACGTGAGCCCGGGCGCAGCCAGCGCCAGAAGCAGGCAGCCATGCAGGAACATGCGGCGCCAGCGCGCCGGGTCCCGAAGGACGAGCAGAGAACAAGCCTGGGCCAGCAGCACTAAAGAGGAGAAAAAGTGAGTGTAGAAGGCGAGCGCAGCGCACAGGGTCCAGAGAAGCCAATCGCGCTCGCGGTCCGCTTCTACGGCACGCACAAGAAACCACGCCGCTGCCAGCACCAGCAGGATGGCCAGGGTGTAGCCGCGAGCTTCCTGCGAGTAGTACACATGGGTCGGACTGAACGCCAGCAACGCGGCAGAAGCCAGGGCCGCGCGCCCCCCGGCCAACCTGCGCGCCACGATGTAAATGAGAGGAATGGGACCAATGGCAAAGATGGCAGAGGGCAAACGAATCCAGGCTTCGCTCTGTCCCAGGTGCAGCCAGCCGCGCATCAGGAGAAAGTAGGCGCCCTGATAGCCGGCTTCACCGTACCACCACATGCCCTTGAATTGCGGCCACGGCAGGCGGGCAATGGCAACGCTGGCGGGCTCGTCCAGCCACAGGCTTTTGGCGCCCAGGTGGAGCAAACGCAATGCCGCGCCGGCGAGGGTGAAGAGCAGCACCAGAAGCTGGTGGCCGCGAGGCGATACGCCGGATGCGGAGACTACGAATTGTTGCGATGCGAACGGAGCGGCGGACCGCTCGCTGGCCGACGGCATAAACATTGAGTTTACCAGTAGCGGAAGAGGGGTTAGTTTCCGCCGTTCGCTCGATGGCTTTTCGCTTTTCGCTTGGAGTTGTAGGGTCATGCGAAAGGCGAATGGCGAGCGGTGAAAGGCGACCCGTGCCCGCGCCCCAATTCAACTGATATCCTCTTAGCGCACCATGCCCACATTTGCTGCGGTCGACATTGGTTCCAACTCGGTGAGGCTCAAGATCGCGAAGGCGGTGCGCGGACGGCTTGAGGAGCTGCACGAAGATCGCGAAGTGACGCGCCTGGGCGAGAGCGTCTTCGCCAATGGAGCGCTCGATCCGCAGGCGATGGCGCACACGCTGCGCGTGCTGCGGCGCTATCATCGCGCGGTGCAAACCTACGGCGCCGACCGCGTGCGCGTGGTTGCGACCAGCGCTCTGCGCGACGCGCGCAATGGCCGCGCCTTTCGCGATTGGGTGCTCACCGCCACGGGATGGAAGGTTGATGTCATCTCCGGCCTGGAAGAAGGCCGGCTCATCCACCTGGGAGTGCTCGCGGGCGCACGAGTTTCGAAGAAGCGCGCCTTGTTAATTGACCTGGGCGGCGGCAGTTGCGAATTGACACTCTCCATCTCCGGCCACATTGAAGACATGGTGAGCCTGCCGATCGGCGCCATGCGTCTTACCCAGACATTTCTGCACCACGATCCCCCATGGCGCATCGAGCTGGAGCAGATGCGTGGCGTCATTCAGCGAGAAGTGTCACGCATCCGAAAACGCACCATCGGCGCCAAGCTCCAGATGGTCCTGGCGACCTCGGGCACGCCGGCTGCACTTTCGGGACTCTACGCTGCCAAAGTGCGCGGCTACGATGAGAATAAGCCGCACACCGTGCCGCAGGCCGCCGTGATTTCCCTGCTGAAGGAACTTAGCCGGCGCAATCTCTCCCAGCGGCGCGCGCTGCCGGGCATCGGCCCGCGGCGCGCCGAGATCATCGTTGCCGGAGCAATGGTTTTCGCGGAGCTGATGCAGCTTTGCCAGTTGCGCAGCTTTCGCTATCTGCCACTGGGTTTGCGCGACGGTCTGCTGGCGCAGATGATGGCTGACTACAACGCCAGCGCGGCCATGCGGGAGCGCGTGGAATCGGAACGGCACGATGCGCTGCTGGCGGTGGCGAAACACTATGGCGCCGATTTGCAATTTGCCCAGCGCATTCGAGACTGGGCCTTGCAGCTCTTTCGGCGCCTGAAAACTGTGCATCAGTTGCCCGCCGACTACGAAGATTGGCTGGAGGCAGCGGCCATGCTGCACGAGGTGGGCGCGTATATCAATCGCTCGGGACGGCGACGCCACAGCTACTATGTCATTTCCAACTCCGAGCTGTTTGGCTACACGCCGCTGCAGCGCCGCATCATCGCCGGTATCGCCCGTTACGTCGGCAAATCGCTGCCCTCGCCCAGCGACCGGGTGATGAGCATCTTGCCCGGCGTCCACCAGATCCACGTCGCCAAGGCCGTGTCTTTGCTGCGCCTGGCAAGAGCGCTCGATCAGGGCCGGCGCGCCGCAGTCAGCGAGTTGAAGGTCCGCCTCCACCAGGACGGACAAGTGCGTTTGCTGCTGACCCCACGACCGCCGGAAGGCATCGAACTGGAGCTGTGGGCGGTAGGCCAGGAAAAGGACTACTTCGAGACCGTCTTCGGCCGGGAGCTGTTGGCGGAGGCTTGCTGAAGCGCGCGCACAACTTTCGGCGTCATGTACCACTTGAGCACAGCCGGCTCGCGTTCGGTCTTCTCCACTTTGGCGATGGCGCCTTTCTTTAATTCGATGACATGGGTCGCGGCCTCGCCCAGCAGCAGTTGGTTCAGGAACTCGGTCAGGCTGGGATCGTGGCCGACCACCAGGATCGCTTCCTTACGGCTGTAGCGGCGCAGCAAATCCTGAAACTGCTCGTAAGTGGCCTCGGGGCGGAGCGCGGCGTCGGTAATGATCTCGTCCTCGTATCCAATCTCGTTGGCCACAACGGTCGCGGTTTGCATGGCGCGCTGCAACGGACTGGAGACGATGGCGTCGACGGCCACGCCCAGCGCCGCAAGAGCGAGTCCCACATTGTGGGACTGCTCGATGCCCAGCTTGTCCAGCGGCCGCTGCTCATCCCTGGCGGAATCGAGTTTCGCTTCGCTGGCACTGGCGTGGCGCAAGAAGTAGATGTCCATGATCACTATTTTGCCCTAACTGACCGCCCTCTGCCGTTGGCCTGATCTAATTCGATCAATACTCCGGCGTTTCGCATTGCGCCGGTACGAGGGCAACCTGTAAAATCTAGAGTCACACAGCCTGTCTCATCCTAATTTCCCAGAATTCAGGCCCGGTTTCGCAACCAGAGGCGAGTTGTGTGCGAATCTTTGGTAGAGCAGGCGTTCAGGCCTGTGTCTGCCGGAAGACGAAAGAGCTACACCCGCTGAAGTCGAGGACCTCAGCGAGTGAGGCGAAGTCAGAGACGGCCTGGACGCGGGCCTAAAGGCCCGCTCTACCTCCATCAATCGCGAGCGGAGTGCAAGTTGAAAACTGGCAAGACAGCGGTGATCGTCGGCGCGCAGTGGGGCGACGAGGGCAAAGGCAAAATTGTCGACGTACTCTCGGAGCGCTTCAAGGTGGTGGCGCGCTATTCCGGCGGCCATAACGCCGGACACACGGTCACCATTCATGGCAAGAAGTTCGTCCTGCAACTGATTCCGTGCGGCGTGCTGCGCGAAGGCTGCCGCGGCGTCATCGGCAATGGCGTCGTGCTCGACCCGTTCGCCTTCATGAAGGAAGTGGATGCGTTGCGCGTCACCGGCGTGAAGGTTGATGGCAATCTCTTCGTCAGCAATCGCGCCCACGTCATTCTTCCCTACCATCGCATGATCGAGCTGGCCGCGGAAAACGCGCCGGGACGAGTCAGGATTGGTACCACCTCGCGCGGCATCGGTCCCACCTACGAGGACAAGATGGCGCGCAGCGGATTGCGCGTGCAGGACCTGCTCGACAAGACACTGCTCCAAAAGCACATCGAGAACGCCTGCCGCGAGAAGAACACCATTGCGCACGCGCTGTTCAACAGCGAGCCGCTCGACCCCGACAAGATGTTCGCCGAGTACTGCGCCATCGCCGAGCGCGTCGCGCCGTTCGTGGCCGACACCGCGCTGCTGCTGAACCGGGCAATCGCCAACGGCGAGCCGGTGATGTTTGAGGGCGCGCAGGGCACGATGCTCGACATCGACCATGGGACGTATCCGTTCGTTACTTCGTCGAGTGCAACTTCGGGCGGCGCGGCGACGGGAACGGGCGTGCCTCCGACGTCGATCAACACCGTGATCGGAGTTACGAAAGCATATTGCACCCGCGTGGGCGAAGGACCGTTCCCCACCGAATCCAAGGATGCCATCGGCGAGGCGCTGCGCAAGAAGGGCAACGAGTTCGGCGCGGTCACGGGGCGTCCGCGTCGCACCGGCTGGCTCGATCTGCCGCTGCTGCGCTACTCCAACATGATCAACGGCACCAGTTGGCTGGTGGTGACCAAGCTCGACGTGCTGGACGAGCAGGCGGCGATTCCGGTCTGCGTCAACTACAAAATCGACGGCAAAGAGACGCAGCAGATTCCGGCGCAGATTTCCGGCTTCGAGAAGATCGAGCCGGTTTACACCCAGCTTCCGGGCTGGCAAACCAGTACGTTCGGCATCGACAACTACG
Source organism: Candidatus Korobacteraceae bacterium (assembly GCA_049519235.1). GTDB lineage: Bacteria > Acidobacteriota > Terriglobia > Terriglobales > Acidobacteriaceae > Bog-257. The sequence goes on from JBEKQY010000049.1 coordinate 10,708, forward strand.
ATCGGCTGCCGGAGAAGGCGAAGCGCTACCTGGAATTTGTGGAGAAGGAATCGGGCGCGAAGGTCGGCATTATTTCCACCGGACCTGACCGCGAGCAGACCATGGTCGTTCCGGAGTTTGCCCGGATGCTGGATGCAATGAGCGGAACCACCAACGAGTAATTTGTGCGGAGGAAGATCATGCTGGTCTTGGCCGTGACTTGGATGGCGCACGAAGGGCACGACAACGAAGTGGCCATAATTTTTTCCAAGCTGCAAGCTGCCTCTCGCCAGGAGCCGGGATGCCTGATGTACGTGGTTCATCGCCATACCGATGATCCCCGCCGATTTTTCATCTACGAGCAATATCGCGGTGCCGCTGCGCTGGAGGCGCATCGCAGCTCGCCGCGTTTTCAGCAGTACGCCGTGAACGCACTACGCAACATCGGCGAGCGCCAGCAGGGTGACCTATACCGGCCGCTCGGCCAGGACTGAGCTCAACCCGGGGCCGGCTCGCTCAGCTCTTCACGCAGAATCGCGAACAGCGCTGCCAGCACCGACGCCACCACCGGTCCCAGGAACAATCCCAGAAATCCAAACGCCTTGATGCCTCCCAGGATGAAGAACAGCAGCACGATGGGGTGCAATTCCACGCGGCCAGCCACCACCCACGGCCGGATTACGCTGTCGATGGTGCTGACCACCAGAATGCCCCAGAGCAGCAGGAACACGCCCTTCCAGAGAAAGCCGCTGAGCAGCAGGTAGATCGCCACCGGCGCCCAGACGATGGCCGACCCGACCACGGGAATAATCGAGGCAAAGGCTGCGCCCAGCCCCAACAACAGCGATGACGGCATGCCCACAATCTTCATCGCGATCCCGGTCAGCAAGCCCTGCGCGACGCCCACGCTGAGAATCCCGTAAACATTGGCGATGATGGTGTCGGAGATGTTCCGGTACAGTCGCGACACCTGCGCCGGCGACAGCGGAATCAGCCGGCCGGCGCGATCGGCCCACTCCTTACCTTCGCGAAACAGAAAGAACAGGATCACGAAGGTGATCAGCGCGTCGACGGTGAACTGGGCCAGATTGCTCAGAACATCCGCGCCGAAGCCCACCAGCGCCACGCTCGCCTTCTGAACGTTGGAGCTGACGATGGCATGCACGTCGTACTTGGCCAGGTCAACCCAGCGCCCAAGGAAGCTCAGCAGCGGCGCGGCAAGCTTGGTGACAAACAGCGTGAAGCCGCCCTCCTCCGCGCTTCTCCGGCTCAGATAGTGCGCCGCGCTCATCGCCTCGTTCGCCGCCAGTGTGGTGATGATGAACGTGGGCACTCCGAACAGCAGAATGACCAGCAGCGTGGAGAACAGCGCGCTCACACCATGCCGCTGCCGCGTGACGAGCAACATCTTGTCGTGCAGGGGATAGAACACCAGCGCCAGGATGACGGCGAACGCAAACGGCTTCAGAAACGGCCAGGTGATAATGATCGCCAGGCACAGCCCCAGCAGCACCAGCACAGTAAGGAAGACGATGGTGGTGCGCTTGCTGTTCATGGGTAGGACGTTCTAAGTTGTAACACGAAGGGTAGCAGGGGAATAGTAGCTGCCGGCCAGCATGCTTTCGCCCATTATTATGCGACGAGTTAATGGGCATGCAGGGATTGCGACAAGCTCTCCAGATTTTGCGGTACTGACGCAGACGCCGCCCGATGTAGGTCAGGTGGAAGTAGCAGCACCTGCGGCCGCGCAGCGCTGGCGATCCGCCGCGCTTGCCGCTGGGTTTGGTGTGCTCACAAACAGGGACAGTCATAGGGGTACCCCCCTCAAAAAATAAAGTCTTGCAATACAAGGGGTTACAAACATGAAAATGCAAAGTATTCTGCTCGAAGGACTTAGGACGGGTAGCAAAGGTCGTGTTTGGAATACTTTGCGAACTTCCGTGCAAAGTATTGAATTCTTTGATCTTCCGCTCTGCGTGTAAGTGCCGTGTCTGGAATACTTTGCGGGTATTCGATGCTGACAACTGACAACGGACAACGGACAACTGGCAACCGACAACTGATAACCGAGAGCTGACAACGGTCTCTCCATAAACACAAAAAGGGCAGGAGCGCCGGGGTGAAGGCGGATCCTACCCTAACAACTGAATCCTAACTCCTTTAGAAAAGCTGTCAAGTTACGAAAGTACATGTACTTTCGTAACCTACGCCGTCGCGCGTAACCTGAAACGCCAATTCCCTATTCGTTGTGATAAGGCGGCTTATCGCCGCCTACCGCTGCCGTCAAGTCCGAACTCTTGCACGCCCTTGGCCCGAAACGGCTTCCGGTTGAGCCATCACGTTGTCTGGCCTTCATGTCACGGACGGCACGTTGCGCACGTGCGGACCACGCCTAGGCGGAAGACCGTGCCAAGCCCATCGGTCCCTCCCTCAGTGGTTGTCCCGTAAAAGTTCCCGTCGGTGGCTTGTACCAGCCCTGCCTCAGGCCCGCCGCCGTCCGCGCAGTACGGCTGTGAGCAAAAGCTGTACAGCGTCGTCAGCGTGCCGGCGGAGGTGATTTTGAAGACTGTGCCACCGCCGTTGGCCCCGCCCCCCCCGATTGTTCCATAAAAGTTCCCATCGCTGGCTTGCACCAGCTCATTTTCAGGGATACTGCCGTCCGTGCAGTTTGGCTGTGAGCAAAAGTTGTAGAGCGTGGTCAGCACGCCTACGCTGCTTATTTTGAAGACCGTGCCATAGTTGTTCGTCCCGCCCCCGGAGGTTGTACCGTAGAGGTCCCCGTCACTGCCTCGCACCAGCGCAGCATAAGGCCCTGCGCCGTCCGGGCCGGCGAAGGTGTGCAACGTGGTCAGCGTGCCGCTTGGGGTGATCTTGAAGACCGTACCGCAACCGTAACCGCTACCGTCGCACCCGAGGTTGCCGCCGTATTGGGCTGTCCCATAGAAGTTCCCGTCGCTGCCTTGCACCAGCCCGGCGTAGGGGTTGGCGCCGTCAGCACAGTTTGGCTGAGCGCAGAAGCTGTACAGCGTGGTCAGCGTGCCGGCAGGGGTGATTTTGAAGGCCGTGCCACAGCCGTCTCCATCCCAAACGGGACAGCTGTTGTCAGCCCCTCCGAGAAAGGTCGTCCCATAGAAGTTTCCGTCGCTGCCTTGCACCACCCCGGCCCGGGTCTCATCGCCGTCCGCGCAGTTTGGCTGTGAGCAAAAGTTGTAGAACACGGTCAGCGTGCCCGTCGGGGTGATTTTGAAGACCACGCCACCGCCGTCAGCGCCGCCGACCACCGTGGTCCCATAGAAGTTTCCGTCGCTGGCTTGCACCACTCCGGACCGAGGGTAGGCGCCGTCTTCGCCGTCGAAGCTGTGCAGCGTGGTCAGCGTGCCCGCAGCGGTGACCTTGAAGACTGTGCCCACGCCATTAGCCCCGCTGTCGTTGGTCGTCCCGTAGAAGTTTCCGTCGGTTGCTTGCACCAGCGTACCCGAAGGGACAGTGCCGTTTGCGTAGTCGAAATTCGCCAGAGTTGTGAAAAAGACGCTCTGTCCCGGCGCGGCAATCACTGCTGCGAAACAAAACAAGACGACGATACACAGCCTCGCCGGCGCAAACGTAAATAACATATGAGTTCGTAGTTTCGTCATTGGAAATCCTCCATGGCGCGACCAGCTTTGTCGGACGATCGAGAGATGGGTGAAAAAAGGGCTAGAGGAACTTCTGCCGATACACCCAGCAAAATTTCACACCGCTGGTGGGCAGTTTGTCAGTGACCCCTGCCACTAAGGGATGTGATGGCCGGGAATGCCGGAGGAGGATATCGAAGTCGTTTCACAGGCGGTGAATTTCATGTAGAAGAAACCGCTGCACGGGTGCCCAGCCAAGCTTCCTTTGCTTGGCTGGGGATTCTCGTCGCAAGCGGAAATTCCGTAGGGCTAATCGATAAAGAATGGGTACCCTGTGCCCCAGGTTCGCGTCCTGCTGGTGCCCCAGAGCGCGCCCTGAGCTTGCCGAAGGGCGGTGCTCCATCCATACACCAACTGCAGAATTGCCTAATGCGGAGCACTTGCCCCCGCGATCTCCCACACCACGCCGCAGCCTTCGTCGCAGTTCCCCATGCCTCCGGAATACGTCGTGCCGTAAAGATTGCCGTGCGCGTCGAGCACCGGGGCGCCGTAAGGTTTGTTGCCGTCACTACCGCTGAAGTCGTGGAGATCGACCAGGGCGCACGTTTCGCTGCAATTCGTCAGCTCGTAGACCCAGCCATACCCATGGGTGCCGTCATAAGGACACACCCCAAAAAAATGACCGGCTGCGTCCACGCGCCTTTCGAAGGAGTGGGAACTGACAACCGATAACTGACAACTGACAAACTGCCTTACGGCGTAAGCTCCCACACCGCTCCATAACCGTATGCTCCCGTCGATGCTGTGCCGTACAGGTTGCCTTGCGGATCGAGAATCAGCCCACCGGCCGGGTTCGAGCCGTCCTGACCGCCCAGAAACTCATGCAGCAAACTGTAAGCCCAGCCTCCCGAAGAAGGCGCCAGTTCGAACACTGTGCCGCAGCCATAGCCGATGCAGCCCTCGCTGAGGCCACCTTCATAGGTCGTGCCGTAAAGATTTCCGGCGGCATCCAGCGCCAGCGTGCCGAGCGAGCCAGGAAGGCCGGCTTGCCCGCTCGTGAGGTTATAAAGGGTGGTGAAAATCCACTCGCCGCCGGACGGCGCCAGCTCGAAAACCGTTCCGTCTCCCAGGGCGGCAAATGCGGTGCTGCCGTAGAGATTACCGGAGTGGTCGAAGATAAGCCCTCCGTAAGGGTTAAGTCCGTCAGTCTCGAAATTGAAGCTATGGAGAATGTTCTCCGTCCAGCCGGAACCGGAGGGCATGAGTTGAAAAACCCTGCCGTTGTTGTTGCTGCCGCCGCCGATGGTCGCACCGTAGAGATTGCCAGCCGCATCGAGCACCAGGCCGCTGGTTGGTTGGGAACCGTCCGTCGGCTCGCCCGTGAAGCTATGAAGCACGCTTTCGCTCCAACCGGAACCCGACGGCGTCAGCTTGAAAACCACGCCCGCGTTTGCTGAGCCTCCGTACTGGGTCGTGCCATAAAGATTACCCGCCGCTGTCGAATACAACCGGGCTGACGGGCTGTCCTCCATCACTGCCGCCGGTGAAGGCGTACAAAATGGTCTCTGTCCAGTAGCAAATGGCAGTCTTGCAGATGGTGGCTGGAGGGGTGAGTTTGAACACCGTCCCGCAACATAGTGACTGATAACCTGCATACTGTGTGGTCCCGTACAGACTGCCATCCGAACCGAAAATGACTGGGGCATAGGGTTCGGCGCCGTTACCACCGACGTCGTAGGGATCGGGGAAACTATACAGCGGAACCAGTGTCCAGCCCGCACCCTGGTGCGTCAGCTTGAACACCAAACCCCATCCGTGCGCGCCGCCCTCGGTCGTGGTGCCGTAAAGATTGCCGGCGCTGTCTCTAATTACGCCAGCCTCAGGTCCATTGCCGTCGGGCGTTTCCCTAAAGTCGTGGATGACTTGGAGAACTTGCGCCTGCGCCCCGACAGCCGCCACCAGCAGGATGAAAAGGCTGGCCATTCCCGCCAGCCGAGCCAATCCTGAACTCCGATTTTGCTTTGGGCGGGTCATAACAATTCTCCTTTGCGGGCCGATAATTCCGGCCCAAACGCCTTTGATTCATAACATCCCACATTGTGGGATAATCGTCACCGCCAGCCCGGATCGGCACCTGACAACCGACAACTGACAACTGACAACTGACAACTGACAACCGGCAACTGCCTCACGGCGTGATCTCGAAAATCACTCCGCAGCCCCTTTGACTGCATCCGGAGTTGCCGCCCTCTGATGCCGTGCCGAAGATATTCCCATTGCTATCGAGGACTACCTCGCCGTCCGGACGAGCACCATCGCTTCCGCCGGTGAAGTCGTACAGCGAACTATAGATCCAGTTGCCGCCGGACTGCGTCAGCTTGAAGACGGTTCCATTGCTGTAGGCGCCGCCCTCCTGCGTTGTGCCGTAGAGATTGCCTGAGCTGTCTCGAGTGAGAGTGGACGGGGTCCCATCTCCCGAAGTGAACGGTAGAGCAGTGCAAAGTTCCAGCCGCCATTTTCGGGGCTCAATTCGTATACGGCGCCGTCACCGTAGGGTCCGGAATTCCCGCTCGTGCCGCACAAGTTGCCGGACTGATCCAGGATTATGCCCAACGGGCACATTCCATCCTGATAGCCTTGAAAGTTGTAGATTGCGCTTTCCACCCAGCCCGATGCCGATATCCGGAGAGCCAGGCCGTAGCCGTGGGATCCTCCCTCACAAGCAGTGCCGTCGATATTCCCGGCTGGATCGAGAAGCACGCCGCTATACGGAACACCTCCGTCGCTGCCTCCCGTAAATTCATGAACGATGTTCTCTGTCCAGCTTCCCTGTGAGCGGACCATCTGATAGACCACACCGCAACCTTCGCCGTAGCAGCCGTACGGATTCTCGGACCCCCCAACCGACGCCGTGCCGTAGATGTTTCCGACCTGATCGAAGGCAAGGTCCCCGTAGGGATAGAAGCCGTCGGTGCCAAGCGGATCGGGGAAGTTATGCAGCACGGTTTCGGTCCACGAACACAGCGTTGACCGGCAGATCGAGGTGGGAGGTGTGAGCCTGTAAATTGTTCCTCCATCAGAAGGGCCGCCCGCGCTCGTGTTCCCGTAGAGCGCGCCGTCAGGTCCGATCACTGCCCGCGAATACGGTTCGCGTCCGTCATTCTGACCTCCGGTAAAGCTGTGGAGGGGACTGAGGACCCAGCCCGAACCCAAGTGGCTTAAGCTGAATACGACTCCGGCTTCGTGCGGTCCGCCGCCAGTGGTGGTTCCGTAAAAATTTCCGGCGCCATCCGGCGTCAGTCCGGCATTGGGAAACCCGCCATCGCCTCCACCACTGAATGTGTGAATGACCTGGAAAGTCTGCGCCTGCGCCGCGATCGCCGTCATCAG
>JBEKQY010000050.1:0-24703 GCA_049519235.1 Candidatus Korobacteraceae bacterium
CCAGGGAATTCACTTTAATAAGGCTTGGGCCGCTGCGGTCATTTCCAATGACCGCAGCGGCCCAAGCGGTTCTCTAGTCCGCGGCGAGACGCGGCGCTAAAGCGCCGCTCTACCCGTGCGTGCCGCACTCACTAACTGTGAAACTGCTCTAATCTGAACTCGTTTTTTCCAAGGCGTGGTACGGCTATGATTGCGCGCGCCGGGCGGGCTTGCAGCCGGTGATGAACCACACATCGTGATACACATTCTCCGCCTTGACCCGCTGAAAGCCGCAAGACTCAACGGCTCCCACCATCTCTTTCCAGGTGGCCAGGCCAAATGACGATCCCGCGAAGTGTTCGACCAGCCGGTCCAGCGGCTGGGTGCCGTCTTCGGAGAGGTAGCGATCGACCAGCACCAGCAACCCGGCCGGCGGCAGGCTGCGATAGACGCTGCGTAACAGCCGCTGCGAAACCGGCCCGATATCGCACATCATGATCACATCGTAGCCTTCGGGCAAACGGTCGTGAACGTTGCCCGGCAGCGTGCGCACGCGCTTCGCCAGTCCGCCGCGCCGGATGATTCCCGCGGCAACTTTGCAGACAGGCTTGATATCCAGAATCGTAGCCTGGAGCTGCGGATTCTTCTTGGCCAGCGCGATCGACATTACCCCCGAGCCGCCGCCGACATCCAGCAACGCTCTGTGCCGAGAAAGGTCCAGATACTTGGCCAGCGCTTCCGCATCCGGCTGATGCAGGTAAAACAGCATCTGGGTGAAATTTTCCGCCTGCTTCGGGTCGCGGTGCATTGCCTCGAGGTAGAGCGGCCGTCGCGCCCGCTTCAGCGACCGCGGCTGCTTGCCCGTTGCCAGCGCCTGCTCCAGAACGGTGAGCGCGTCGTAATCGTCGAGGCACTCGTTGGTGTACTGCCGCGTCCAGTAAATGGAGCGCTCGTCGATGAAATACTTCTCCGCGAAAGGCGAGTTGCCGTAGGCGCCGTTCGCTTGGTCGAGCAGCCGCAGAGCGACCAGCGCGTTCAGAAATGCCTGGAGGTAGTACTTGTGGATCTTGAGCGCGCGTCCGATAGCGTCCGCCTTCATGCGCTTTCGGTGGAGCAAGCGGAAAACTTGCAGCCTCTCGGCGGCAACGATCAGACGAGAGACGATGAAGGCCTTCTGGATGTCAATAGCGGCGAGGACTTCCTTGGGGAACTTGTCGAGCGTTGGCTTCTCCATGGAGAGCCTCCTGGGTGTTTTAAGAGTATTCGATAATTCGCAGCGAGATCCTTGTCAACGGCTAAACAGCTTGCTGAGAAAGTCAAAATATGGCCCGGTGCCGCCGGCTGAAGCCGGCTCAGGATGAGAAACAAAAGGCTTGGACGCTGGCCTGAAGGCCAGCTCTACCTGAATTCTCCTTCGCAGGGAGTTTTTCAGCAAATTGTGAAGCCGTGATCACTGTGCGGCGTTTACGGACGGCCTGAGGGACATCCCCTTCGAAAATCCGACTTAATCTGAGGTTCCGTAAAACTTAATTTTATGAGCTCCGGCAGACTATACCGATTTCTACGCAAGCTGGGCTTCCTTCTGCATTAGAATTAAACCAGAATCGTCGGTTGGTCGTATCCAGTAAGAAACTACTCTGAACTTGTGTTTCGAATTCATGGCGCGCCATTCCTTCCGCGGCCAAAGGTACCAGGATGCTGCAGCGTTTGAGCCACATTCCGCAATTGTCGGTGGGTTCCATCATCGACATCGTGGTTGTGGCGGTGCTTATTTACGAGTTTCTCAAGCTCATCAAGGGCACGCGCGCGATTCCCATGCTGATCGCGGTGGTATTGCTGGTGGTGGCATTCTGGCTGGCGCACATCGAACAACTGCGCACGGTCGATTGGCTGGTCACGACGCTTTTCCCCTACGCAATTTTCGCGCTCATCGTAGTTTTCGGCGCCGAAATTCGCCATGCCCTGGCGCGGCTGGGCCGCCGTCTCTCGGCGGCACGGGCAGGTGTGTTCGACGGCACCGACAGCTATGAAGACATCGTGCTTGCCGCCGACCACTTCGCGCAAACCGGCACCGGCGCGCTGATCGTGATCGAACGCGAGATCGGCCTGCGGACGTTTATCGAAAGCGGCGTGCCGCTGGATGCGAACCTGTCTTACGATTTGCTGGTCACCATCTTCCGGCCCAGCGCGCCCTTGCATGACGGAGCCGTGATTGTGCAGAAAGGGCGCATCGCCGCCGCTGCCTGCTTTTTGCCGCTGTCGATGAATCCCGTTCTCTCCACCCAGTTCGGCACCCGGCATCGCGCGGCCATCGGCATCACCGAAGAGACCGACGCGGTTTCCGTGGTCGTCTCGGAAGAGACGGCGGCGATCAGCCTTGCCGTAGGCGGCGCTATCGAGCGCGACATCACCGTGGAATACCTGCGCGAGCGTCTGAGCGAGCTTCTGCGCCGCTACGTGCCGACGGCGGCGCTGCCTACCACCGTGACCGACCGCGAGCTGGCCAGCGAAGATCGCAGGCTGGAACGCCTGAGCCACGAGAAGGACCTTGCCGACGGAGCGGAGCGTTAGCCATGCGCCTATCGCTGGGCAATTTCTTTCGCCAATACGTGCTCAAGAACCTGGGATTCAAGCTGGTTTCGCTGGCCATCGCCATTCTGCTGTGGTGGTCCGTAGGTCGCGATCAGCCCATCGAGATTCCCATGACCGTGCCGCTGGAGTTTCAGAACGCGCCGGCAAATCTCGAGATCAATTCCGACTACCCGTTCCAGGCGCGGCTCACTCTGCGTGGCCCCGAACGCCTGCTACAGGGGTTGAATCCTTCGCGGATCCATGCCGTGCTCGATCTGCAAGGGGCCGGAGCGGGCGAGCGCACTTTCGATCTCTCCCGCAATGACATCCACGTGCCGCGCAATGTGAACGTAGTGCAGATTGTGCCGGCGCAGTTTCATATCAGCTTTGACCGCAGCGTGGCCCGCACGGTCCCGGTGCAGCCCCGAGTGATCGGCAGTTTGCTGAGCGGATATGGCATAAGAACCGTGACGGCAGATCCGGCTACGATTACCATTGTGGGGCCGGAGCGCAGAGTACAAGCCATACAAACGGCGATGACCGACCCGGTGGATGCTACCGGCGTGGTGGGCGAGGCAAAGTTCACCACCCACGCTTATGTATCCGATCCGCTGGTGCGGGTGCGAGCACCTCTGCCAATTCAGGTGACCATTAGCACGGAAAAGAGTTCTAGCACGGAAAAGACTTCCGGCAGGGCAGGCCAACGTCAGGGAAATCCCGATTAAGTCGCGGCGAAGTCCGCTGAACGGCTAAAGCCGCATTGCTTTTGGAACATTTACGGACGGCCTGGAGGCCGCCCCGTTCGGGAAAGCAGAGTTAAGCGGAGTTTTCTTAGCAGGGCTACGGCGGGATTCATGCGGCAACTATTCGGGACAGATGGAATTCGGGGAGTGGCAGGCGAGTATCCGCTCGACCAGAAGACCGTCTTCGCGATTGGGCGGGCCTTAGGACAGCGGCTGGCAGCGCGCGAGCAGGCCGCTCGCTCCACTCCAGCAAGCGCCCTTCGACTGCGCTCAGGGCAGGCTCCGGCGCTTGCCGGGGGCCCCAGTGGCGTGGTGGTCGGCCAGGACACGCGCCAGTCGAGCGCCTGGATCGGCGCAGCGCTGGCGGCGGGCCTGGAATCGGCACAAGTCCAGGTGGTCAGCGCCGGAGTGATTACAACGCCGGGAATCGCCTATCTCACCCGCGCCAATAAATTCGTGGCCGGGATCGTGATTTCAGCCTCGCACAATCCCTGGCAGGACAATGGCATCAAGATCTTCGGCGCCGACGGATACAAGCTTTCCGACGAGCTGGAGCACGAAATTGAGGCCGACATCTTCGCCCACATCGAGCAATTGGCCGCTGCATCCCACAATGTGGTACCTGATTGTAGGATGCTGCCGGGAGACGGCGTCCTGCGCGAGCAATATGCGGAATGGCTGGCCGGCTTGGTTAGCGACGACGATTTCAGCCGGCTGCGCGTGCTGGTGGATTGCGCCAACGGCGCCGCCAGCACCATCGCCCCGCTGGTGTTTCACGACTGCGGAATTAGCGCCGACTTTCTCCACATTGAACCCAATGGCCGCAACATCAATGCCGGCTGCGGAGCGCTCTATCCCGAACACGTCGCGCAAGCCGTCGCCGCCGCGGCGGGAAGATATGACCTCGGCATCACCTTCGATGGCGATGCCGATCGGGCCATGTTTGCCGACCCCGGCGGACACGTGCTTAACGGCGATGCCGTGCTGCTGCTGGCCGCCCGCGACATGAAGACACATGTCCGGCTGCACAACGACATGGTGGTGGCGACCACGATGTCGAACATGGGCCTGGAAGCGGCCCTCAAGCGCAGCGGGATCACCATGCTGCGCGCTCCGGTCGGAGATAAGTACGTGTTGGAACAGATGCTCAAAACGGGCGCAACGCTGGGCGGCGAGCAGTCAGGCCACATCCTGTTCCGCGATATCGACACCACCACCGGCGACGGCATCCTGACCGCACTGCGTGTTCTGGAAGTGATGGCGCGCACCGGCAAGCCGCTGGCCGAACTCGTCGCCGACATGAAGGTCTTTCCCCAGGAGATCAAGAATGTCCATGTGCGTGAGAAGCGGCCCTTCGAACAATTGCCTGCGGTGATGGAGTCGATCCGCCGGGCCGAACGCGAACTGGAAGGCAGCGGCCGCGTGGTGGTGCGTTACTCCGGCACTGAGAAACTGGCGCGGGTGATGATCGAGGCTGAGTCGGAGCGCGAGATGCGCCGCCACACCGACGCCATCGCCGAGGCCATTCAGCAGGCGATTGGCGTGTGACGCGATCGAAAAGTCCCAATCTGATCCAGGCGCAGCAATTGGAAGCGACGAATTCTTGCAAACCCCCTGTGCTGTGGGGCACAATCGTCTGGATTACCGGGGGAAACGCGATGTACGGGGAAAAAACTGCCGTTGGCCGGCTCGCAGGAGTCGCTGCTTTGGTTTTGACAATAGCATTTCTGTTTACCATGCTGACTCAGCCGGCCCAGGCCCAGAGCTTTAGCGTAATTCACACCTTCCTGGGCGGAGTCGACGGCAACGAGCCCGCTTACGGCATGGCGATTGATGGGGCAGGAAACCTGCTGGGATCGACCTTCGAGGGCGACGAGGGTACCGGCACAATCTTCAGGGTCCGACACCTCAGCTCCGGCTGGCAGTTGCTCACGATCTATGTGTTTATAGGAGGCCCAGACAGTCCCGGGGCTGTTCCCTACGCTGGAGTAGTGGTTGGTCCGAACGGCAGCCTCTATGGCACGACTGCGTTTGGTGGTGTGGGACCCTGCACGACCTGGGGAGGCACGACCGGCTGTGGCACAGTTTTCAACCTGCGACCTCCCCTGTCAGTTTGCATTACTGCGCTCTGCTACTGGACGGAGACCCCTCTTGCTCAATTCAACGGAAGCAGCGGTGGGGCTGTCCCCACTGGAGCTCAGCCTATCTTCGACCGGGCAGGCAATCTGTACGGCACAACCTTCTCCGGAGGCGGGGGAAGCTGCTCCGCAGGCTGCGGCGTGGTGTACGAGCTCGTACCTTCAGGCAGCGGCTGGACGGAGCAGGTCCTTTACAGCTTCACGGGAGCGGGAGGCGATGGAGCTTCCCCGTGGGCGGGATTGGTCTTCGACCAGGCTGGCAACCTCTACGGTACAACCGAGTTTGGCGGCGCCTACGGATACGGAACGATTTACGAGTTGAGCCCTTCCGGTTCGGGCTGGACGGAGAAAGTACTCTACAGTTTCCAAAACCAGGCAGACGGCGGCAACCCGTATGCCGGTTTGATCTTTGACCGGGCGGGCAATCTTTATGGCGCCACCACGTCCGGCGGCACGGGTGACGGCGGCACCGTGTTTGAGCTGACGCCGTCAGGTTCGAGCTGGAACTATCAGACGCTGAGCGCTTTCGTCCGCAGGCCCGGCGAGTTGGCCGGTGGCCCTACTGCCAGCCTCATTATGGACGCCGCCGGTAACCTTTACGGGGCAACGGCCGGCGACGGGGCTTACGGCCTGGGCTCGGTCTTCAAGGTGACTCCTTCCGGCGGCGGTTGGACGACTACCACGCTTTATGACTTCACTGGCGCCAGCGACGGAGAATTGCCGCGCAGCAACCTGGTAATGGACACGAGCGGCGACCTCTATGGCACGGCGACTGGTGGCGCGGATGGCTATGGGGTGCTCTTCGAGATCACACCGTAGAGCGAACTGCTGTCTCTCCGCAAGCCGTTTAGAAGCGTCGTCTTGACCGATCCAGATCAGGAATCCAAGACTTACATACCGTTAGGAGTAACACTATCGCTCTTAGATTTCGCGACTTGCGAGGGAAATCGCCTAGAACAATGTCGCAAATCCCTGCACAGGCGAAGCTCGAAAGCGACCGGATTCATTGGACTTAGCGTGGAACGAGGATTGCTTATTCTCAGTACAAGCCTCTCTCGCTATGGGGCAAGATTTGATCTGTACGTGAATTGAACCTAAAGGAGGGTTCGATCCTTGAAAATGCGTATCCTGTCACTGCTCGCACTATGTCTGACATTGGCGGCTGTTCCCGCAATGGCGCAGACGCTCTACAGCAACGGTGCCCCCAATGGCACCACTGACGCGTGGACCATTAACTTTGGGTTTGTGGTTAGCGACACACTACCCGCCTTTGCCGCCGGGACCACCATCACTGGCGCTCAGTTCGAGATGTGGCTGATTGAGGGCGACACTCTGGAGTCGGCTCAACTGTCCATCACCTCTGGCGAAAACGGTGGCACCAGCTACTTTAACCAGACGGTGACCTTCGCCCAGGACGGTTGCTCTTTGAACCAGTACACTTACGATGTCTGCAACGAGAGCACCTCGTTCAGCGTCGCCGCTCCTACGTCCGCCTCCTGGCTGAACCTGCAGAACGCGGTCACGGCCGATGGCGAGCCGGTTTACTGGGATGAGAACTCGGGTCCGTCTTCGGCTTCGGAGAGCGAAGTGGGCACGATTCCTTCGGAAGCGTTCACGGTCCTGGGAACCACGAGCAGCACCACCACCAGCACCAGCACCAGCACCACCGGGACCTCGGTTCCTGAGCCCAGCAGCATCATGCTGTTCGGTTCTGGCATCCTCGGCCTGGCCGGCATGCTGCGCCGCAAGCTGTTCTAATTGGCCTGGCCGGCATGCTGCGCCGCAAGCTGTTCTAATTCATCCGACCCTTCCCCCAGGTCGAATTCGGAAGCCGGAGCCAAGTGCTCCGGCTTCTTTTTGCCTGTCGCACGCGTGAATCGTCTTCAGGATCCAGCCCAGATGAGGACCGTTTTCGCTCGGCAATCAACATGATCGTCCAGATCGCTACCGGACAGGAAGGCCGTGGTCAGCAGTTGCGAAGACTCGCGATGGGGCACACGGGACCCTGCGCTACGCCCTGGACCCGGCAAAGAAAAACATTTAGGCGCTGGAGTCCCTAAACAGGTATATAGTGTCGGGCTGTCGGGAGCTAAAATGGAAATTCCGGCTAGAGGGTTGGTCACGCCAGCGGTGTTTTGGAGCCTCGCGATCGCAGTAACGGGCACCCTGCTTGTCGTGCGCCGCCCCGACGCAGTTTCGCATGCTCAGTTCTGGGCCGAAGACGGCGTCGTCTGGTACGCGGACGCCTACAATGTCGGCGGCCTGCGCGCGCTGCTGCATCCGCGCGACGGCTACCTGCAAACCCTTCCTCGCCTGGCGGCAATGGTGGCCCTGTGGGCGCCGTTGCTGCGCGCTCCGCTGGTGATGAATCTCATTGCCCTAATCATAGAATCCCTTCCGCCGTTGTTCCTGGTTTCAACGCGAATGCGGAACATCGGGCCGCAGGGTCTTCGCTGTGCGTTGGCGTTGCTTTACCTCTTTGTTCCCGATTCCCGCGAAACACACGCCATCATCACGGACGCGCAGTGGAACTTGGCCCTGCTTGTGTTTCTGATCCTGATCGCCGAGGCGCCACAGTCCCGGGCCGGCCAAGTCTTCGATGTTGTGGTGCTGGCGCTGTGTGCGCTCTCCGGCCCCTTCGGCGTTTTCCTCCTTCCGGTGGCTCTGGTTCGAACGGTCGGTCCGCTGCTTGTCCGGTCCGTCGGTTCGAAGCTGAAGCAACCCGGACCGCGCTGGCACTGGGTCCAGCTCTCGCTGCTCGCCGCAGGTTGCATCGTACAGGGGCTCACCCTGCTCACCGCCGGGGATGCTCGCCTTGACGCAGCTCTTGGGGCCAGCATCACCAAGTTCGCTCGAATCGTGGCGGGACAGATCGTTCTTCCCATCTTCCTGGGATCGGATCGTCTCAACCAGATGGCCAACAATCCGGCGACAGTTACGGCTTTGGCTTTCATGCTAACGATCCTTG
The DNA here is from genome assembly GCA_049519235.1 of Candidatus Korobacteraceae bacterium. Taxonomy (GTDB): domain Bacteria; phylum Acidobacteriota; class Terriglobia; order Terriglobales; family Acidobacteriaceae; genus Bog-257. The sequence goes on from JBEKQY010000050.1 coordinate 8,400, forward strand.
CCACGCTCGCCTTGCTTTATGGGCTGCTGCGGGGGAGCCTGGCGTTACAGTGCTTCATCCTGTTCGCTGGTTTGGTGCTTACCGCCGCGCTCATATACCCGACTACCGAACCCGTCCCGTATCAGTGGAACGTTTTTCTGCTTCCCGACGTCGGACTGCGCTATTGGTACATCCCCAAGCTGGCCTTGATGGCGACGTTGGTCTGGCTGCTGGGCCACCAGCGCCCCGCGCCGGTTCGGCTGTTGGCGGGCGTGCTGGCTTGCATCATGGTGTTTGCGATGGTGCGGCACTGGCGATATCCGACGTTCACCGATTTTCACTTCGCCAGTTACGTCCGTGTGTTCGAACAACTTCCGTCAGGAACTACCTTTCAGATTCGTGTAAACCCGGGTGGAATATGGGTCATGACGCTGGTAAAGAGGTCTAACACCTAAAGTAACTCTGAACACTGTGGAAACAGAGTTTCGGATATACTGCCCGCCATCAGGGGAGTTATGGCTTGCATTGGCGCCCAGCCAGAGACCGAGGTCCGGAGGTCAGCTAAGCTTCTGTTCACGGATTCCGCCGCGCGGACCTTTCTGCTGATTTCGCTTCTGACAATCGCGACTTTTGCTCTGTATTACCAGGTGCACACTCACCCTTGGAGCGATCTGGACGATCATGTTTACGTCGTCGATAACGTGCACCTTCACCGCCTGAACTTAGCAACCATCTGGTGGTCGGTCCGGGTGCTCAACTATGCCAACTGGATCCCGCTGAGCTGGCTTTCGCACGCGCTCGATTACCAGTTCTTTGGCGCCAATCCTGCGGGACATCATCTAGTCAACGTGCTGGTGCATGCGCTGAACGCCATCCTGGTGTTCTGGGTGCTGAAGCGGGCGACCGGAGCGACCGCGCGAAGCTTCATGGTGGCTGCACTGTTCGTGGTCCATCCGCTGAATGTCGAGCCGGTAGTCTGGATTGCCGAGCGGAAGACGGTGCTCAGCATGTTGTTCTTCTTGCTCACGCTCGCGGCTTATCGCTGGTATGCTCGGGAGCCACGAGTCAGCCGCTACCTGCTCGTCTTCGTGCTGTTCGGACTCGGATTGGCGGCGAAATCGCAAGTGATTACCCTTCCCTGCGTGTTGCTGCTGTGGGACTACTGGCCGCTGCAACGGATGGTCACTCCCTGGCGCGACCCCGCTGCCGCCGATCTGCCGTGGACGGTGTTTCCGCAAAAAAGTTTTTCCTGCCTGGTGAAGGAGAAGCTGCCGCTCCTCATCCCCTGCGTCTTCGATGCGGCGCTGACCATTTACGCCCAAAAGTCGGTGCGGATTGGACTGATGCCGCCCCTCAGCCTGCGGCTGAAGAACGCGGTCTTTTCCTACTGGCTGTACATTCGCCAGGCCTTCTGGCCGTCGGGGATGGGGCCGGAATCGCCGCAGATGGGCAGGTTTGTTTCCGCATGGGAGATCATCGCGATCCTTGCCTTATTGATTGCTATCAGCGCAGCGGTGGTCGCCGCCCGGCGCCATCGCTATCTGCCCGTGGGCTGGTTCTGGTTTCTGGGTATGCTGGTACCTATGGTGGGAATTCTTCAGCCATCGCAACAGGGAAGTGCGGACCGCTTCGTTTATGAAGCGTACCTCGGCATATTTATGATCGTCTGCTGGGGCACCGCAGACTGGGCGAGACAGCGGCATGTTTCCCGGGCGTGGCTGGCGGGCGGCAGCGCCATCGTGCTGCTGGCGCTGACCATCGTCAGCAACCGCCAGATTGGCTACTGGAAAGACAGTTTCACCCTTTGGAAACATGCGGCAGAGGTCAATAAGTACAATTGGCTCGCCCAGGACAACGTGGGCGGATACCTACTAGACCGCGGAAAACCGCTTGAGGCGATGGAACATTTCCAGCGGGGGGTGGCCATCAACCCCGACAATGGTTTCGGCAACATGCATATTGGTTACTATGAACAAGCGACCGGGGACCTGCCAGGAGCGATAGCGCATTATCAACATGCTCTCAAGGACCAGTCATTGCCGGACGAGGCGCGGGCGTTGATCTGGCGGGACATGGGGGTTGCTTACCGTAACCTGGGCGACCGTGCGAAAGCCCTTGAATGCTTTCAGCGATCGGCAAGCTTTGGCGCCCGATAGTTCAGGTCGCGAAGTCGTTCGGTTTCGGGCGTGCCACTCTTGGGTCACAAGGAAAAAGAGAAGCCTGGAATGACAAACCTCTGCAAGCAGCCCATCCACTACAAAGTCCTCGTGACCTTAATTATCGCGGCGTCATGCGTTCGAATCTTTATTTGTTTTGTGCATAACCCGATGGACTATCTCGGGTCCGATATGCTGCGGCACTGGGAGAATGGGATCAATTTTCCCAGAGGCGGTTATACGGGCGCTGCGGACCCGATTGTTTATCAAGTATATATATGGCTACTACGCCATCTCACGCGGGACAATAGGTTATTGGTAGCTTTCGCATCTGCACTGCTTTCCGTGCTTATGCCCTGGACTTACTACCGCGCGGCACGAAACTTTGGACTAAAGAAAACTTCATCTCTATGGGTATGGGCCCTAATAGCCTGGACTCCATCGCTGCTGGTAATTTACCACTTCATTATGATGGAGACGCTACTGCTTCTCCTGGAAGGTGTCGCCCTCTGGATGACGGCGCGTTATCTACGCAAGGGGGGAACGGAAGCTTTTCTGACCTCGATATTCTTTTGGACACTGGTTTCCCTCACCAAGCCGACGGTTATTCCCTTAGCGGGAGTTTGTTTCCTATGGAGTTGGTGGAAGAGGTCTACTCCGCTGCGGGACATTGCGGCAGGCGCTGTTTTAGCAATCATTATGCTTATACCGCAGGCGATCCGCAGCAAGATCGAGCTCGGGTTCGTTGCACCCTTTGGCAATCCCTGGCTGACGCGAATCGAGCTTCGGTCAGGGGCACGAATGATTTATTTTCATTTTTATGTCCCTGCCGATGAGCGCCGGTACTTCAATCCCAGGATCAAGGATTTCGATCTAGCATTCGGTTCGCCGAGTTGTTTCGTACGGCCGCTGGAGCCGGTGAGCCACTGGGCTATGCGACGGGCATGGGGAAATTCCAAAGCTAGCGTCATTATTAATGGAGCACATGGAGAACGGGACTGGAAGGCCGCTTATGAGTGGTTCAATCATGACCCGGAGGAGTGGTTGGCCCAGTGGCGCGAGAATATCATCCTCTTCTTTTTCGCTCCCTCGTGGCCAGAGACTGCCATGGGAGAGTGGGACGGCCATTTGGAATACCGCGGCCGTTGGGTTTGGGCCCCATTGATCCTTTTCGTCTTGGTGTGCAACGCCCGCGAGTTCGCGCGCCGCCGGTTCGATCTGATTCCTGTCGCGGCCACCCTGTTTACCCTGTTCATGGCGCTGCAAAATGTGGTGATCACCGAGGGCCGGTATCGTAAGCCGGTTGAGCCCTTGCTGCTGCTAAACCTGGTTTGGGTCTTAAGCAAAAAGCCTGTTGGCATTGGGGGAATCGAAGGCGAGCAAAGATTGACCTGCACGGAAACGTCGGAAGCTGCGCTGTAAGATTGCCCGGTGGGAGAGCTTCAGATATACTCCTCGCAATCCATGGGAGGAGTTGTGGCTTCCGTCGATCTCAAGCCTGAAGTAGGGATTCCATCGTCCAATAAGTTTTTCTTTGCCGACTCCCGCAGCCGCACGTTTCTGCTCGGTAGTTTGCTGGTGGTGATGACGGTCGCGCTCTACGCACCGGTCCATAATCATCCGTTCTTCAATCTCGATGACTATGTCGATGTAGTCGAGAACACCGGTATTCACGACGGACTGAGCCTGAAAACCATTTGGTGGTCGTTTACCACATTAAACATGGCCAATTGGATTCCTCTGAGCTGGCTGTCGCACGCGTTGGATTATCAGATGTTCGGGGTGAATCCCGCCGGCCATCACGACGTCAATGTGCTATTTCACGCGCTGGATGTAGTGTTGCTGTTCTGGGTGCTGAAGCGGGCCACGGGCTACACCGGTCGCAGCTTTATGGTGGCGGCGCTGTTTGCGGTCCATCCCATGAACGTGGAGGCGGTGGCGTGGATAGCCGAACGCCGCAGTGTCCTCAGCATGGTCTTTTTCCTCCTGGCTCTGGGGGCGTATCGCTGGTATGCCCGTAGCCCGAACGACCGCCGCTACACGGTAATTGCCTTGCTATATGCGCTGGGATTATTGGCTAAGCCGCAGGTGATTACGTTGCCCTTTGTGCTACTGCTGTGGGATTACTGGCCACTACAGCGGATGTTTCCCGAGGCCGCGAGCTCTTCTGCCTCGCCTGCTCCCAGCATATTTCCTCGGCAAACCTTCTCCCAACTTATAAAGGAGAAAATCCCTCTACTATTTCTGTGCATTGCCGACGCAATGTTGACTGTTCGTGCCCAGGCATCGGTCCGTCCCGGGCTTATGCCACCTTTGTCTTCGCGCCTGAAGAATGCGGTGTTCTCTTATGTCATGTATATCAAGAAGGCCTTCTGGCCTTCGGGCATGTCTCCAGAGTTACCCCATCGGGGGGCTACGTTAGCGGCCTGGCAGGTGATAGGATGCATTGCTATTCTGCTGGCAATTACTGCGCTGGTGCTGGCAGCCAGGCGCTATCGCTATCTGCCGGTAGGATGGTTTTGGTTCCTGGGAATGATGGTCCCCATGATAGGAATTCTTCAGGCTGGCAGACAAGGAATGGCCGACCGGTTCGGTTATCAGCCGTATCTGGGGCTGTTCATCATGGTGTGCTGGGGAATCGCGGACTGGGCTGAGCGGCGCCATATTTCCGTCGGTTGGCTGGCGGCTGCCAGCGCCGTTGTCCTATTGGCACTGAGCACAGTCACCTATCGCCAGATCGGGTACTGGAAGGACAATCTTACGCTTTGGGAACATGGTGTGGCGACCATGCCTAACCATTGGGCGGCGGAGATCAATGTTGGTATTCAACTGATGGCGCAAGGAAGGGATGCTGAGGCCCTGGAGCATTTCTATCGAGGCTCGGCTATTAATCCCGATGAAGGCTTCAGCAACATGATCATCGGTTATCATGAGCAGTCGCTCGGGCATCTGCCGGAAGCTATTTCAAGATACCAACATGCCCTCCGTGACTACAACGTGTCCGACAAGGACCGGGCACATATCTTAAAGAATATGGGCGTCGCCTATCGTGACCTTGGTGACCTTCCGGACGCGAAACAATGCTTTGCACAAGCAGAGGCCATCCATCCTGAATGAGGCGATTGCGCCCGACGGCAACACAGAATCGGCGAGGTCATTTCCGATACTGACGCTCCAGAGTAGCCGCAGCCTCGAAATATTCCCCGGCCCGCGTGAGATCTCCTAAGTCGCGATATGCTACAGCCGTATTTTGTAGCGCGTCATGTCTCAAAGAGGCATAAGCAGGAATATCACTTTGCGTCAGAATTAAGACTTTGTTGTAGTAGTCAATGGCCTTCCGCAGATTACCCTGTCGCTGCTCGACATAGCCCATGTGAATGTTGATGGCAGGATCGGATGGATTAATGTCTACTGCCGCGCGAAAGTGGGCCGCCGCCCGTTCTTCCTGTCCACTAGCCACCAATGCTGAACCGAGCTTATCCTCGGCCTCGTCGTTACCCTTAATGGCCTGCACTGCATGAGACCACAAAGTCAGACTGTCTTTCCAGTATCCGATCTGGCGGTAGGTAACTACGCTAAGGACCAATAGGACAACGGCGCCGGCGACTGCCAGCCAACCGACGGAAATATGGCGCCGCTCCGCCCAGTCCGCCACACTCCAGCAGGCCATAATGAATAGTCCGATGAAGGGGAGATAAGCGAAGCGATCGGCCATCGGGTGGCTACCTACCTGCACCAGGCCGATCATCGGAACCAGTGCTCCCAAAAACCAGAGCCAGCCTACAATGAAGTAACGAGCGCGATGACGTGCCAACACTACGGCGGTGGTGACCAAAGCCAGAAACAACAGAGCCGCCGCAACTTGCCCGACCCCGAAGGAGATTTTCGGATAAGGATAGAAAATCGCCAGATGGGTAGGCCAGATAGCCTTTCGAATATAGCGTGGGTACGAAACAATCGCATTCTGAAGCCTCACAGACAGGGGATATATATTTCTGGTGCCACTCATGGCGCCAGCAACCGCCGATGCCTTAATCGTCAGAACGGCACCGGCCGCAGAAATGACGAGAAGCGGCACCTTCTCCAGTATCAGCCAGCGTAAAGTCCGCGGCGGAATGGTCTCGGTATTCGCTGTGCCGGGAAATATCTCGCGTTCTCCCGTAAACATTCTTCGCAACGGCCAATAATCCCACAACAACAAAATAAATGGGAATGTGATGGCCTGGGCCTTGGACATAAGACTGCATGCATAAAGCAACGCAACAACCAGATAGCGATCAACTCGCGGCTTGCCGGCATACCATCGGTAGGCCCCCAGGGCGAGCAGAAAGAACAGCATACTGAGTAAATTCTTGCGTTCCGCAACCCAGGCCACGGATTCAACGTTGATAGGATGGACGGCAAACAACGCGGCCACAAACCAACTGCGGCCAATAAGACCAGTCGCACGCCAAAGTACCCAGAACAATAAAACGGCGTTCAGCGCATGCAGCAGAGCATTGGTCTCATGATGGCGGCCACTATCGAGATGGTAGAGCCGGCAGTCGAGACTATGGGAAAGCCAGGTCAGGGGGTCCCAGTTTCCCGCATAGTAAGTGGTGAAAGCCCACTTTACCGTCTCCCAATCCAGAAAATACTTAATATTAATGTTTTGGGTGACATAGGGCCCGTCGTCATAGTCTTCGATGAACTGAAAATCACGCACCTGGCGGTAGAGGGTGAGGGTCGCAACCAGCAGAAGGAGCGCGAAGACGAATGCCTGCCCTTCCCGGCGAAATGTTACTTTGCTTTGAGTCATCCAGAAGGCCCGTTTAACTCCAGCAGCCCGGCATAGGTGGTGCGGTTACAGTTCAAATAGCTCCGTCACTATATCCTGCAAGAGCCAATCGCCGGCCATCCACGTCCCCGTGGATAGCCATGGGATCGGGCTGTGGGCGATTTTCCACTATAGATCCCGGAGTGACTCAGCGGTTGTTAGGGTAGGAATTAACCCAGTGCATTCCCCGATTAATCAACAGAAAGTTTACCGGATCGGACATATCGACACGAGTAAACTTAAGGGTCGCCGGGTGGCCTCCGATCACACCCGAAAGGTTCATATGGTTTGAATCGGGCATGTCGTACGTAAGCGCGGTCCCCCACCGAGGATGATCCACATCCCAGATCTTGAAACTCCGGGGCGCGGGGGTGAATTCCAGGTAATACTTTTTGAAGGTGCCATCCATCGCCTGAATGGTCACAATCTTAGGAACGTCGAAGATCACGCGCTGCCAGCGCTCTGGATCTGTAAGCAGCGGAGGACGAGCGGTATTATCTTCCACAAATTCATCCACCGACCAAATCCCACGTAAAACGGCAGGTTCAATGTAAGTGACGTTCTTAAGTGCATCCGTATGGGCCGCCCGCAAAGCTACAGTAAGAGCCGCTATGCCGATTGCTATTTGCAAAGCCAGGATGCCGTAGTTGAACATCTTGTCCTTGAACAAAGGAACCGGCGGTGTGAGCCGTGCCGTGCGGTTGAACAGGAAAAGGTCCGCCAGCCGCCGCATGTCAGGAAGCAGCAGGAATAGGCAAAATAATACCAGGTGAATGGAATAAATCTTTCTGGGGACGTCATAACAGAAATTCAGCATGAGCACATTGCCCATCATGCCCAGAGTGATCAAGGCCCCCAACGTGGTGAGACTGGGAACAAGCAGGAGTAAGCCTCCCGTCATCTCACCCACACCGCCAAGAAAACTGTAGGCCCGGGACATTCCCATGAACGCCCAGAGCAGTCCCATGGGCGAGGTTTGACCATAGGTATCGACATATCGCGCCAGGGCCGGCTCAGCAAACTGCATACGAAAGAGTTTGTCGGCCCCGTAGATGATCATCGCAACTGCAACCGACATGCGGACAAATATGCGAAGCCACTGATAGAGCACCTCATAGTTGGGGCGCTTGCGGTCAAGCCACGACCAGACGATGGTGGCGATGGCGGCGGTCACGGCAATGCACACCAGGAGAACATAGTCATAGATCTGGTCACCGCTGCCGTTCGCCACCTCGGTGAAATTGCCGCTCAGGTGAAGCACATGGGTCCCCGCCCAGGGCACCAGCGCGTGCCACAAATCGCGCAAGGGATTGTTGTACTTGACCAAGGCGCCCAGGGACCCCACGGGCCGCGGATAGATATACAGGAGGAAATAGCAAAAGCCGAAGCGAAAGGCAAGGCGTGCCGGCAGTGACCATTGCGCCGCGCTTTCCGACGACGAAACCGGGGTGGTCCGCTGCGTCTGCGGTATCATAAGGCCCTCATATGGAAGCTGATTTCCCAATCTGCCGCGCAATCACGGTGGAGCAGCGCGGAAGCCAAGCTGAGGCATTTTCGCGCGAATGAAGGTTTTGTGCAACTGATCCGTCGGGATTGGCGGTTTGCTCGGAATCAGCGCAAGTGGCGCAGCTTTTTCATTTTGGCGAAGGCTTCCGCCGATTGGGGAATCAGGCCGGCGTCGCGATAGGCGATTGACAGATTCTGATAAAGTTTGACCTGCTCGAAGGGATCGTCCATCTCGATCAGGGCCTGATTGTATCGTCGAATGGCTTCCGGCAGGTTGCCCCGCTGCTGCTCGTAGATGGCAATAGCCAGATTGCTTCCCGAGTCGGCGGGGTTGAGAGCGGCCGCGACCCGGTAGTGAGCGATGGCCTCCTCGCGATGTCCCGTGTTGAACAGGATGCCTGCGACCATGTCCTCGGCTACCCAATTGTTGTCTGTGACCTGTAAGGCGTGCGCCCACATGGTCAGATTGTCGCTCCAGTAGCCGATCTGGCGATGGGTGACAACCGAGAGCACCAGCAGAATTGCAATGCTGACGGCGGGCAATACCGCTTTGGGTAAATGTTTTTGCCGGGCCCAATCGGCCGCACCCCAGCAGATGAGAATGAACAGGCCCAGGAACGACTGGTAAGCGTAGCGGTCGGCCAGCGCCTGCCTGCCAACCTGGAGCAAGCCGATGGTGGGCACCAGAGTACCCAGGAACCAAAACCAGCCTACGGGCAGATAGCGATAGCGCCGGCACACGATCACCAGAGCGGTGATCACCAGCAAGACCAATGCCGCCGCCGCCACCTGCCACAGTTGCAATGAGTTTCCCGGGTGCATATACATGACGGCAAGGTGCGAGGGCCAAAGGGCCTTGCCGATATAGCGAACGTAGGCGACAAGCGAGTTCCCCAGCCTGATCCCGATGGAGTAAGCCTGGGAATGGATGGCGTGTTGCGCCTTCATCGTAGCCAAAGCGCTGGCGGCGCAAAGGATGAAGAGCGGAATCTTTTCCTTGATCAGCCAGAACAAGGTCTTGGGCGGAAACGGCGCGGCCGAGCGCTCCGACGAAGGCTGGTTGGCAAACATGCGTTGCAGCGGCCAGTAGTCCCATAACAGCAGCACGCAAGGCAGAGTAATGATCTGCGGCTTTGACATCAAGCCCAGAGCGAATAGCAGGGCGACAACCGTGTAGCGGAGAAAGCCGGGCCTACGCGCGTACCAGCGGTAGGTCCCCAGGGCGAGCAGGAAGAAAAATGTGCTCAGCAGGGTCTTGCGTTCGGCCATCCAGGCCACGGATTCGACGTTGATGGGATGCAGAGCGAAGAGCGCAGCCACCATGAAGCTGCGGCCCACATACCCCGTCGCCAGCAGCAAAACCCAAAACAACACGACGGCGTCCAGCGTGTGCCATAGCGCATTCATGATGTGATGGCCGGCGGGATCGATGCCAAACATCTGGCAATCCAGCGAATGCGACAGCCAGGTCACGGGGTGCCAATTGTTGTCGTCGAATGTCCGGATCGCCCACTTGATGGTGGGCCAGCTCAGGCCCTCCTGCACATGCAGGTTCTCGTACACATATCCCATGTCATCCAGGTTGGCAAAGGGATGGTGAATGACCGGATAATACAGGGCGATGGTGACGGCGAGGAGAACGAGACTGAGGCCCAATGCCTGTTTGTGAATCAGCGAAAGCCGACGCGGTTTGGTCTGCGATTGCGCCACCGGCATAGGATCCAAAACAACCGACTTCATCTCGCCTCCTGCGAGCGCGATTATATGCGAGCATGGGCTGGAAAGATTGTGACGCGCTTCACAATCTGCGGCCAAAGGGGTAGCGATCGGCACGCCCCTCATCGGGCTTGAGCATGTCCGGAATGCGCGCCATTAGGGGCTAAGCAGACTGTCTCAGTGGGCCAGCAGCTGGTCGGCATGGCGCTGTGCTGCCACGATGTTGTTGGAAAGCAGGACGGCCTTTTGCCTGACGCTGGCCGCTTGCCGCTTGTCGCCGCTGGCTTCCAGCGCTCCCGCCAGCAACAAATATCCAAAGTCTGACGAATGGATCTGCATCGCTCTGGAATAGGAGCTGATGGCCAGGGGCAGGTCGTTGGTTTTTTGTGCGACCAGGCCAAGGCTGATCCAGGCGCCTACAAACTCCGGATCGGCGGCCACGGCATTCTGGAAACTCGTTCGGGCATCGGCAAGGTCGCCACTGTCTTTATAGGCGTAACCGAGATTGTTGTACGCCCGCGCCCTGACTTTCGGATTGCGCGCCAGTCCCGCGGCCTTCTTGTACAGCTCAATCGCTGCGGGAAGATTGCCGTGGGTTTGCTCGTAGGTGCCGATGTTCAAGGTGCTGTTGGGATCGGTGGGATCCAACGCAGCAGCCGCACGAAAATGCGGGATCGCCTCCTCCAGGCGCGACATTTTCAGAAGCGCCGTTCCCAGATTATTCTCGGCCACCCAATTGTTGTTGGTGACCGCCAAGGTGTGCGTCCACAATGTGATGTGGTCGTTCCAGAACCCGACCTGGCGATGGCTGACCAGCGCCAGCGCCAACAGCACCGCCGCACTTGCAGCCCTCAGCAACATGGGAGGCAAATGCCTTTGTGCAGTCCATTCCGCCACCAGCCAGCAGATCATGATGAACAGTCCGACGAACGGCAGATAAGCGTAGCGGTCGGCCATGGCTTGCGTGCCCACCTGCACCACGCCGATCATTGGGAGCAGGGTTCCCAGAAACCACAGCCAGCCCACGGTCAAATATCGGCGGCGATACCCGAGGACGACTGCCACGGTGATAGCCAGCAGGACGAATGTTCCCCCACATACTTGCCAAAGCGGATACGGTTGGAGCGGATAGGGATAAAACAGCGCCAGCCGCGACGGCCAAAAGGCCTTCCCCAGATAACGGACGTAGGAGATGAGCGAATTCTCCAGCCGCAGGACATGTCCGTAATAACTGGTAGCGCCGCCGGCGGCCTGCGCGTTCAGAGTAAGAACGGCGCTCACCGCACACAATGCCAGGAGCGGCACTTTCTCCAGGAGCAACCATCGCCAATCGATGTTCGCTATTCGCTTTTCGCCGGAGATTTCAGCTGAGCTATTCTGGCGAAGAGCGGAAGGCGAAGAGCGAAGAGCGAGCCTTCCCAGCGGCCAGTAATCCCACAGCAGCAGGACGAAGGGCAGGGTAATCACCTGCGGCTTCGACATCAGTCCCAAGGCAAACAGAACGGCCACGACGAGGTAACGGGCCACTTGCGGCTTGCGGGCGTACCAGCGATAGGCGGCCAGCGTCAGCAGAAAGAAGAACATGCTGAGCAAATTCTTGCGCTCGGCAATCCAGGCCACGGTTTCGACATTGATGGGGTGAAGAGCGAATAGCGCGGCGACCATCCAACTGCGGCCGACAAAGCCGGTGGCGCGTTGCAACACCCAAAACAGCAACAGCGCGTTCACGATGTGAAGCAGAACGTTGACATCATGCGGCCCGGCGGGATTCAAGCCGAAGATCTGGGTGTCGAGCGCGTGCGAGATCCAAGTGATCGGGTGCCAATTGGCCGCGTCCCGCGCGGTCAGCGCCCACTTGACGGTCTGCCAAGTCAGGCCGGCTTTGACGTGAAAGTTGTCGGTGACGTAGTCGGCGTCATCGTAATTGGCGAAGGGCTGCCAATGGACGGGATAGTAGACAGCGACGACGGCGACTGCCAGCACGAAGCTGAGAAGAATCTTCTGGGTGAGCGGCGAGGCGAACCGGCCCATGACGCGGGAATGACTCTGTTGTGCAGGCTTCAGGTCAACAGACGTCATACATGCCTCCGGTTCGGCGCTTTCTCTTTCACCCAGTTGGCCGCCGTCATGAAACCGTAGCGTTCAAGCAGCAACGAGCCTCGGAATTTAGAAATAGAACGTTACTCAGGGCGGGAGGAGTAAGTCAAACGGGCTGACCGTCCCAGGTGTTAGGGCGAAAGCGCCTGAAAATACGAAACCCAGCCGATAGGCTGGGCCTTTCTGAACTTCGATTCTAATTTCATTATAGCACATGGAGGAGGGATTTGTTCACCGTTTGCCAACTTTATATCACCTGCGTTATCAGTCGATTACGGCTTATTGTTGTGTTTCTCATAGTTGACATGGCTTTGCCTAACAATCGCCTTTTGCCTAAAAATTCGCCTTTCTGCCTAAAAACTGCATCTCCCGGCCACGGCTCACCACTAGAAAGTTTCTCCTCAAAAAGCCTGATCGCTGCCCGGAGTTTCGCCGCCTGCGTCCTGTTCTTAGCAAGATGAGAATGCGCTCGGTCAAGGGCCATCGCCCAGCCGGTCAACTTACCTGTTTTTAAGGTAAGATTTTGGTTGTTTTCCTTACTCTTTTGGGGCATAATTATCTCCATCATGGAAGACTGGATTAAGGAGTCTTTTCAAAAGGCTCTCAAGGGCGCTCAGGAACAACTTGATAAGTTGGTTGCCGAGCGCGAAAAAATCGACACAGAAATAATTGCGCTGAAGGCTGTGGTAGACAGCCTCATCGCCGTTGCTGGCGAAGCCAGCGACGAACTGCCTGAAGATATTCTCCTGACTACCGATGTTGCCCCTCCGCTGACTGTTGGCTTGACCGATGCAATCAGATTCGTCCTCCGAGACGCTAAGATGGCTCTCGTTGTCCCACAGATTCGCGATCAACTGATTGAACGAGGCTTTGATATGTCGAAGTACAAGCAGCCGCTTGTGCCGATTCACAACGCGATCAAACGTCTTGAGGATAATGGGGAAGTAAGAAAATACGGAGTAACGGAATCGGGTCAGGCTGTATATGTGTGGGTGAGTCCGATAGCTCGCGCTTTGGCGAACAGCACGCCAGTAGAAAAGGGAGGCGCTCTGAGCAGCCTCAGCAGGCTTATGAAAGGAGAACTTGATCCACTTGGGGACATATTTCCAAAAGTCCCGCGCAGCAAGGAAAAGAAATGAAGTAGTGCGATACGAAACCGGGGGAGGAGTAAAGCTTTGAGCAGCGCCCTCCTCACCCGGACCGATCAGCGGGGAGATGGCAGAGCGGTCGATTGCAGCGGTCCGCAAAACCGTAGGTGTGTACGCACCCGAGGGTTCGAATCCCTCTCTCCCCGCCAAACTTGTTAAAGAGCAGTCATCGCGCCTTTTTGCGTGGTTTATTCCAGTACGGGCTTTTGCACTTCGGGCAGACGCTTGGTTCTCCGACAGTGCCCTTACGCGGCACCCATACGTGGGAGCAGCGATTACATTTATAGCCCCTTTGCGTGATGTTGACCAGTCCCATGCAAAGGATAATATACCGGATAGTAATACACTGTCAAGGTAAATCTTTACAATTATTTCCTTGACAAGTATATACCTAATTAGTAAAATATCTCTCAGGTAAGAGAGGGCGTCATGGAAGAAAACCTGAGAGAGCAACGCGGAATCGTTCTGGCAGCAACGAAGCAGATTCACCAGCACGGCGATTGCTGGATTGTTCCATCGCAGAGCGGCAATGGCGTTTACGCAGTCCGGCATCTTGCGGAGACAAACCCTGAGTGCTCTTGCCCCGACTATGAGGCACGTCGCCAGAATTGCAAACACATCTACGCCGCGATCTTCGTATCGCGGCGCGAACACAATGCTGACGGAAGCACTACGGTGACGGAAACTATAGCCCTCACGCGGCAGCGCACGACGTACCCGCAAGCCTGGCCAGCTTACAACGCGGCGCAGACCAACGAGAAAGACAAGTTTCTCGCTCTGCTGTTCGATCTCTGCCGGGAAGTCGCAAACCCTGAGACGCACGGAGCAGGACGCCCCAGATTGCCATTGTCGGATGCTGTGTTTGCTGTCGCGTTCAAGGTCTACTCGACTGTCAGCGGACGCCGCTTTATGAGTGATCTGCGAGACGCACGGGCAAAGGGTTTCATCTCCTCCGCTCCGCACTACAATTCGATTTTCAATTACCTCGAAAATCCGGCTATGACGCCTGTGCTGCAAAGCCTTATTGAGAAAAGCAGCTTGCCGCTTCGCAGCGTTGAAACCAACTTTGCGGTCGATTCCTCTGGCTTTACAACTTCTCGCTTCACCCGTTGGTTTGACGTGAAGTACGGCAAAGAGCGGGTCAAGCAGGATTGGGTCAAGTGCCATCTCATGTGCGGTGTCAAGACAAACATCGTGACGGCTGTCGCTATCGGTGAGATGTATACGAACGACACACTGATGTTCGCGCCGATGGTTCAAGCGACTGCTCAGAATTTTGCTATTGCAGAAGTCTCCGCAGATAAGGCTTACGGCAGTCTCGCCAATACAGACGCTGTGACTAACGCTGGCGGCACGCCGTTTATCGCGTTCAAGGGTTCTGCAACCGGAGCCGCTGGCGGAACCTTCGCGCAGATGTTCCACTACTTCATGTTTAAGCGAGACGCGTTTCTTGCTCATTATCACCAGCGATCTAACGTCGAATCGACTTTTAGTATGATGAAGCGCAAATTCGGAGACGCCCTGCGGAGCAAGACAGATACCGCGATGGTCAACGAAACGCTTTGCAAGGTGCTCTGTCATAACTTGGTGGTGCTCATCCATGAGATGTACGAACTCGGCATCGATCCTGTGTTCTGTAACTAACGCTTTCATTCTCATCATTACCGCACTGCTACTAGCATCCGTAGCAGCCCGTGCTCAACAGCAGACTAAGCCCGATAAACCCCGACACGACCCCGACGCTCGACAGCAACCAACCCCACAGACTCCAGAAATGATTACGATCCAAAACCTTAGCACCGGGAACGATAAAGCCGACGCCGATAAGAAACAAACTAGCGCCCCACTCCTGTCGCGCGGAGAAATGATTAGCTACGGCACCGGCATTGGCGTGCTCTTCGTCTCCGTCCTCGCGTGGTGGGCTGTATATCGCCAAGCGAACATCATGGAGCGAACCCTGAGAATGCAGGAGTCCGCTTTGCGCCAGTGGATTTATGCTGACAATTGGGAGATCAGAGTAGACGAGAGCAATTCGATCTTTGTGCACTGCATGGCGAATAATCCAACCGACACCCCGCTTTGGCTGGAATCCGTAGAATTTATTATTGGCGGAGGACACATAGGAGTGATACAGGTAGCCACTTGGCTCATCCCTAAAACGCCCTTCGCGGTTGACATGGTAATCGTGGGAACCGCAGAGCATCGAAAGAATTTTGTTTCCGGGCTGCTCGCCGTTATCTTGTTTGCCACTTTCTTCTTTGAAGATGCCTTGAAAAATAAATGGCGGGAAGAAATGCAGATTGTTCTCGCCGTCACTCCAGTTGGCTCCAACGTTCGCGAACACAGGATTCTGCTCGGCAGTATTGCTCCGCCCCGCCCAATCCGTCTTAGGAAAGTTCTCTCTAGGCTGTTCGCGCGAAAATCCGGTCACGAGCAGAGTTAGTAGCAGTAGAAAAACTGCCCAAAAATTCAGGCATCTGCCTAATAAAGCAGAGTTTTGCAGCGATTTATAGGCAAAGCCTAAGTTGACATGTAAAACTTACATTCCAAAGTGTGATAGTAGTACAGTTACTTTCATAAATGGTTCCAAAAAGGGAACGCCTTGGGCTATGTTGTTTATCTGGAGAAGGTTAGACCAGTTTCCGGATTGCTGTATCGGCGAGGCTCGGGTAGAGCGGCGCTTTCAGAGGCTGTGACGAAACGTATGCCGTCCCTACGGGACTCGCATTCTTTTCCACTTCACCCAGCACTCCGCCTTCGGCTACGTGCTGATTTCATGACAACGTCGGCTCCCTCGCAGCGAGTACATTGGTTGTGCGAACGACCAAGCTCGGAAGGAAGGAGTCGACGCGATGTTGATTATAGGCTGTGATTATCATCCGAGCT
>JBEKQY010000051.1:0-17434 GCA_049519235.1 Candidatus Korobacteraceae bacterium
TGCGCCAGCAAAATCCTGCCGACTTCAACCTTCCCGCGGGGGCCGGCAATTGGGCCTTTGGCTTCCAAGGTGTCGATTCCTCGGGCGATCCTTTGGCCGGCGATGGCGCCTATACGGAAGATTCCAGCGGCAATTTCAGCGGCGTGGAGGACATCAACGATTACGGCACCCACCTCCAGTCGACGCTTAGCGGCGGACACGTGACCAGCAGCATTGATTCCAATGGTCGCGTAACATCGCAAGTTCAACTCAGCGGCATTGGGACGAGTAACCTCGTCCATTACATCATTTCAGCGAACGAGACGGTTGGTATCCGGATCGACAGCGCAGAACCTATGTTTGCGGAAAGCAATCTGCGGCAAAGCGGGACCTTCAACCTTGGCAGTCTGAACGGCACCGCGATTGGCCGGGGAAGCAGGGTGGCGCATCCTGGCTCCGGCGCTGAGAGCGAGGCGCTCGTTGAGCTGATCGGGGGCGGTGGTAATGGCAATGTCAGCTTCACTGAAGATATCAACAGCGGCGGGACCGTGGTAACAGATGTGCAGGAATTCGGAACCTACACGGTTGCCTCCAACGGCAGAGCAGTCGTTACCTTGACCACTGGGGCAGAAATTGTCTGTTACGTGATCACAACCAATCAGGGCTTCTGCATCAATGCCATCCCCGCCAGCGGCAATAACGTTCACGGCGCAGAACTAACCTATTTCGAACCGCAGGTGGTCCCGCCGGGCGGTTCGTTCAGCGATGCTTCGTTCTCCGGCGAATACCTGGGCGGCTCGCTGCCGCAGTACCTTTCCAGCACCTTAAGCCAGGTTGATTCCAATGTTTCCAGCGGCGCCGCCACCTTCTCTTCGACCTACACGTGGAGCGGGCCCAGCGGCACAATGTTGAACCAAACGCTGACCGGAACGTATAACGTTACACCGGCTACCGGCGCCATCGCCATCTCGGTAGAAGGTAATCCCCTTTATGCCGGATATATCGTCTCGCCGAACGAGGTCGAATATATTACGGCAGGTACGGGCTCCAATCCTCTGACATTGATCGAGGTCACGTCCTCGGCGCCGCGGCACCACTGATTTCGGCGACAGCCGATGCGCATCGGCCCGCCGCCAACGGCGGGCCTTTTTTTGCTGGCAGATCTTCGCGGACCTCTAGTGTCTTGTAACTGAAGTTCGAAGGATAAGTAGAAGCGCTTTGAAAGGGCACGGCTTCACAGGCCGCTGCAAAATTCTGATTTCGCGAGCTTCGTATCAGGGCACGACTTTCAGTCGTGCCGAAAAGTCCCTTATTTTTGTCATCCCGAGCGGCCTTCAGGCCGCGAGGGATCTGCTGTTCCGACTTTTTCAGCGGCCTCTTTCAGGCGTGCACAATGCCGCGCAACTCACAACCGCGCGCTTTAGCGCCTGAGGTAATGTCTTCCGTTACCGCAGCGGCTAAACAGGCCGCTGAAAAATTCCGATTTCGCGAGCTTCGTATCAGGGCACGACTTTCAGTCGTGCCGATAAGCCCCTTTATTTTTCGTCCCGAGCCGGCTTTAGCCGGCGGCACATGGCCCCCAATAGCATTTTTTCAGCGGCGACACAGACTGGCACGTCACGCAGTTCTGCCCGTGATATAAACCGGCCCTGGCACATCGTGGTGAACTTCTGTATGTCCCTCAACGACGAACCTTCCTGGTAAACGCTTTTTGTTGGGTTGATCCGACCAAAAATCCACCACTCCTTGTGGCCGCTTTGGCCGGCAAAGATTAGCCACAAAAATCTTCAATTTCCTCTTGACAGGCAACAGCTTAGGAGTAATATACGTCCTAAGTGGTACAAAGTGGGATGGAGTGGAACAACGCTCTGGCTCCGGGGATGCGAGTGATACGAGATGGTTTCAGCGCACACGCTGTCGTGCAACCAGATCGCAGTCGTCCCGTGAGTTGGTTGATGTTCACCTCCGAAAAAAGAGTTGCAGTTAAGGCCCAGCGCTATGTTCCGCGGCACTCATTTAACCCGGTTGGACGACAAAGGGCGTCTCAAGATGCCCGCGGAATTCAAGCGCGAAATCGACGAGAACTACAGTGCGCAATTCTATATCACAAGTTGGGACGGCAGAAGTGCCAAAGTTTATCCCATGCAGGCGTGGGAGGAGATCGAGCGCAAGTTGGCGGCGCTGCCCGAGATGCACAAGACCAAGCAGAAATTTCTGGAGCGCACCAGTTATTACGGCCAGGTGGTGGAGTTCGATGGGCAGGGCCGGCTGCTGATGCCGCAGATCCTGCGCGATACGGCGAACCTCAAAGGCGAGGTCGCGGTGATGGGCAATTTGAAGCACCTGATGGTGCGCAACGCCGAAGAGCTTCGCAAGTCGATTGCGGAACCCTTCACCGAGGACGATGAAACCATCCTCAGCGGGCTGGGGATTTAAAGGCGTTTCACCACAGAGACACAGAGTGCACAGAGAAAAGATCAGAATCGGTAACTACCTCTGGGACGAATGGTGGGGAAAGAAATTACCCGGGTTGGCTTATGAATCGAGCCCGAAGGGCGGAACAAACTTAGCCCAGGGCATAAGCCCTGGGTAGGCGTCCCGTAGAGATTCGAGTCCCGCAGGGACGGTACAGCGTAGGGCGACAGAGTTCCATTCGCAGCAGGAGTGAGTGGACAACGAGTTTGCAGATACGAACCGCGCCCCTGGGCGCGGACATGGCGAGAACGAATTTGGCCATGTCTCAGTTCTTTTAAAACCAGCGATCGAATTCCTGGCCGTACGGCGCGGCGGGACCTACATCGATTCGACCATCGGCTTAGGCGGACACAGTTGGGAAATCGCAAAACGCCTCGGCGCACGGGGTCATTTGATCGGCTTCGATAAGGACCCGGCAGCGTTGCAACGCGCGCGCCAACGGCTGATCGAGCCGCCGGCGGAGTTGGCCAATGATTGGCCGAAGGTGGAGTTAGTGCACTCCTCGTTCGCAGACGTCGCGCAGCAGGTGGCGGCAGCATCCGCCGACGGATTGCTAGCCGACCTCGGCGTCAGCTCCATGCAACTGGAGAACGCCGCGCGTGGATTTAGTTTTCAGGCGGAAGGCCCGTTGGACATGCGGATGAATCCGCAATCCGGGCTGACTGCCGAACAAGTGGTAAACCGCTTCGACGAGCGCGAGCTTGCCGACGCGATTTACGAATTCGGTGAGGAAAGGAGGTCGCGGAGAATCGCCAGAGCCATTGTTCGGGCGCGGCCGATTCACACCACCGCACAACTTGCGGCAGTGATTTCGGCCGCGGCCCGGCCAATGAACCAGGCTGAACGGCGGATTCATCCGGCGACGAGAACTTTCCAGGCAATCCGAATTCTGGTGAACCGTGAACTCGACGACCTGAAGATGCTGTTGAGCAAAGACGCAGCTCCCAAGGTGCTGGAGCCGGGCGGCAGGTTGGTGATCATCAGCTTCCACTCGCTGGAAGATCGCATTGTGAAAGATGCGTTGCGAGATGGGGCACGCGACGGTTTATATCGCGTACTGACGAAGAAGCCGGTGATCGCTGACGACGAAGAAATCGAGCGCAATCCGCGCTCGCGCAGCGCGAAGCTGCGGGCGGCGGAGCGAATGTAGCGAGCGGTGGAAACTCTGGCCTGAAAGAGACTGTGTCACAACTGGCACGAGAGTTTCGAGGTGGAGCGCACTGCTCGAAAGTCGACCAACGCAGCCGCGCAGCGGCGACATTTGTGTTAGCCGCGGGCGTGAGCCCGCGGTCAAGTGGGAAGAAACGCGAGCCGCGGAGCGGCGGCAGACGAGATTTCGCGCTGGATTGCTTCATTCTCGCAACTCCCACAATGAGGGATTGCGGAAAAGCTGTGAATAATGTGGATAACTCTTTGGCGACGCAGAAGCGCCTGTCCCGGTATCTGACAATGTGGTATCCGAACGTAAGACGCACCTAACCGTTCGGCAGGAGAAAGCGATGGCAGCCGGAGTTCTTTATCCGACCTTGGTACAAGCTGGCGATTGGAATGAGCAGACAGTAGAGCCGCGCGGCACATTTCTGGGCACGCCGGAAATCTACTTCACCAAGCGCATCGACAACTCGCGCGTCGTCCAGGTGACCGACCCAAAGCGCCGCCGCGAGATGATTACCTTCGGCATCACGCTGGGAGTTCTGTTCCTGCTGGCGATGGTGTACGTCTGTCAGCACTTCAGCGCCATCGAGTACGGCTACAAGATCGAGCAACTGAAGGTGGAGCGTGACACTATCGCGGAGTCGAACCGCGCGCTGAGCCTGGAAGAGGCGTCATTGAAGGACCCTGCGCGCATCGACCGCCTGGCGCGCGAGCTGGGCATGCAGCGCCCAGTCGACGGCCAGTGGCAGCCGATGGAAACGGCGGCCTCTGACCCATCCGCGCCGATCATGGCCAAGGCGAACGGAATCATGGTGGTGTCAGCACTGCAATAGAAATGACACGGATCTTAGATCCGTAATCATCCGGCACAGATCCTATCCGGCGGTCCGGCAGAATCGGACCGCTTTCTGCACGTAAACGGAGTAAGCGGGAATGCGGGCGAGCGCTCCCAAAACGCCAAGCCGAAGGCTCTACATTTTCGCTGGGCTGCTTTTCCTTTGGATCTTGGTTATCTGTTTCCGCCTGGTGCGACTGCAAGTCGTCAAGTACGGCGACTTCGTGCAGCGCGCGCAACGCCAGCAAAATCGCACCATTCCCGTCGAGCCGCGCCGCGGAAATATCTACGACCGCAATGGCTATGCGCTGGCGATGTCGATTGATGTCGACTCCGTCTTCGCCGTGCCCAGCGAGATCCACGATCAGGAAACCACTGCCGTAATCCTGGGCCGGGTGCTGGACATGGATCCGCAGGAGATCGTCTCCCGTCTCCAATCCAATCGCAACTTCGCGTTCATCAAGCGCAAGCTTGACGCCGACACCGCCAACCGCGTCCGTGAGCTGAATCTGCGCGGCATTTACTTCCGCAAAGAGCCGAAGCGCTTCTATCCCAAGCGCGAGCTGGCGGCGCAGGCGCTGGGTTACGTCGGCATGGACGACGAAGGACTCGGCGGTCTGGAGCGCGAATTTGACGACGATCTGCGCGGCATTCCCGGCCAGGAGTTGATCTCGATTGATGCGCGCCGCAAGTGGTTCAGCCGTGTCGAGAAGCCGCCCGATCCCGGACAAAATCTGGTTTTGACCATCGACCAGACCATCCAATACATCGCCGAAAAAGAACTGGATCAGGGGATGGAGGACACCAAGGCGATCGCAGGAACGGTGGTGGTGGAGAATCCCCGCACCGGCGAAATCCTGGCGTTGGTGAACCGGCCCACCTTCAATCCGAATGTGTTCAACAGCGTTCCCACTGAGGCGCTGAAGAACCGCGCGGTCAGCGATATTTACGAACCCGGCTCAGTGTTCAAGATCGTCACCTATTCCGCGGCCATCGACCAGCATGTGGTCACGCCCGACGACAAGGTCGATTGCCAACACGGCTCGATTAACGTGTTTGGAATGCAGATTCACGACCACGAGAGCCTGGGCGTGATAACCATTGCCGAGGCGCTGGCGCACTCCAGCGACGTAGCTGCGATTAAGGTCGGCATGAAGCTGGGCGACCAGCGGCTCTACCACTACATTCACGATTACGGCTTCGGCCAGCAGACCGGCATCGAGTTGCCCGGCGAGACGCGCGGAATGGCCAAGCCGGTGAATCGCTGGTCGAAGGTTTCTATCGGCGCTATCTCCATGGGGCAGGAGATTGGCGTGACGCCACTGCAAACCATCTCGCTGATCTCGACCATCGCCAATGACGGCATCTACACGCCGCCGCGCATCGTCGCCGGCGAGTTGCCGCCTGACAGCAAAGCCCTGCCCGTTGTCTTCCATCCCGCGCAGCAGCACCGTGTGATCTCGACGATGACAGCGGCGCAGATGAAGAAGATGATGGAAGGCGTGGTGCTGTTCGGCACCGCGCGGCGGGCGATCCTCGACGGCTACACCATCGCCGGCAAAACTGGCACGGCGCAGAAGGTCGATCCTGCGACCGGCGGCTATTCCAAGACGAAGTACGTGGCGTCGTTCATCGGCTTCGCGCCGGTGAACACTCCAGCCATCACCATCGCCGTGATCCTTGATTCACCGGTTGGCCTGCACCAGGGCGGACAAGTTTGCGCTCCCGTGTTCAAGCGAATTGCGCAGCAGGTACTGGAGTATCTCCACGTGCCGCACGATCTGGACGTGAAGAACCCGCAGCGCCAGGCCCTGCTGGCATCCACTAAGGACGATGACCTGACCGACGAGTCGTCCGATCATCTGGGCGCGCCGGTGCAGGAGAATGAGAGCGTCGCAGCGGCTGCGACTGGAAGTGCGACTGCAACTGCGACTGCAACTGCGACTTCAACCTCAACTCAGCCGGCAAGTGGGGCCAATCGTGCCGCAGGCGCAGACGTCAAAACTGCGGAGACTACGCCCCCGCAACCTGCAAATGAGACGGCGCAAATCCAAACCGCAACGGCCGCCCCGGCTGACCAGCGCGGACAAGCTGCTCCGAATGGCACCGTGATTTTGGACGTCGACAGTGGGACGGTTGTGCCGTCTTTTCTAGGCAAGCCGCTACGCTCGGCCGTGGAGAGCGCGCAACAGTCGGGGCTGGAGATCAACGCCATCGGCAGCGGCATCGCGCGCGAACAGTGGCCTGCTCCCGGCAGTCGCCTGGCGTCGGGAGAACACATCACGGTGCGGTTCGGGCATTAGTCTACACGGACCGTTATCCAGCCGATTATTTCCCGAACCCTTGCATATATTTGTGAGTGATGTCTCGCGCTTGATACTCCAATTCGGGAAAGAGTGTGCACTCGCTGATCCCGGATAGCTCCAATTCCCGGAGCAGTTTCTGTTTATGTCTAAGCCGAATTCTCATCTTTGTGAGGTTATTGGTGAGGTAAGCATGTTCTTCCATTGCGGCTATTTTTATGAACTCTGTATCCCCAAAATACTTTCCGCCATGAAGAGTGGAGTAGCCATGCTGCCTCTTTGCTCTGGGCCCTAGCCATGCATTCTTGAGAGGAACTACGTTCGACAGAGCGCGAGTGATATCTGCGTAATCGTGGGGTACGGGATTACCATTCACGTCAACGGTGTCCACAAGTCGTCGCTTTACAGCAACGGATTCTAGCGGCATTTTTGTCATTATGTGAGTGAAACGCGCCTCTACTGCAATATCTTGCTTTATTCTCCCAATGGTATAAGAGTTGATTTGGGCATCGTCATCGAGTAT
Organism: Candidatus Korobacteraceae bacterium; assembly: GCA_049519235.1. GTDB lineage: Bacteria > Acidobacteriota > Terriglobia > Terriglobales > Acidobacteriaceae > Bog-257. Next base: position 7,271 of record JBEKQY010000051.1, read on the forward strand.
GCCTTGGTTCTGAAATATAAGTTTCCTGTAGAAGTCGGCGATGCTTGCCGCTAAGACCTGAATCTCCAGCAGCGGGTTAAACTCAAAATCACGCAGAAGAGGTGTTGGATCAAATGCGAAGATAGCACCGTCCTGATCGGGGTCGGCGGTGCAGCAAAAATATAGTGCAACTAGCAGATTGGTTGTCCAATCCAGCAGCCGCGTTGGAACCCTATAGTGTTGCATAAGCGCCAACCACTCCGGCACAGTCTTGCGGTTCCCGCCGGCAGGATGACGTCGGATAAACTCGCGGTACATGTGAGTCTCGTCGAACTGAGACCCAGACTTTTGTCTGAATAAACTTGGCACGAGGCTGTAGCCATACGCGGGCTGACCGCGAAACCAAATCTCGGCGCCAACTCCAAACAACTCTTGAACTCCGGCGATGACGTCTGAAATTCTGCCGTCAGGCTCTATCTCTCTCATATCCCTGCTCCTTTGGAGGCGCACATCATAGACCTATACTTCTCCCTGTTACCAATTTCTTGCGCAAGTCTTCGATGTAGTGATCGGTCATGCCGGCGATGTAGTCGCAAACCACGCGGGCCAGCTTATCGTTTTCCGCCCGCTCGCGATAAGCGTGGGGCAAGGCTTGCGGCTGGGCGATCAAATGATTGAAAACTTCGGTGATGACTTTCTCTGCCTGACGCTTTTCCGGCTCCAGTTGCTTGCAGTTGTACAGGGCCTCATACAGAAAGCTCTTTGCCTCGCGCCGCTCGGCTTCCACCTCGGGACTGAAACCGGCCAGCCGGTGGGGAAGGCGACGCAGTTCATCGAGGCTTCCGATCCCCGCTTGCTGAACGCGCCGCTGCGTGCTCTCGATCAGGTCGGTGACGAAGCGGTTCAGCACGCGTTTCAGCGCTTCGTTGAACTTCAGCTTGTCGGGCGCGTCGGGATATTTGGCTTCGGCCTCAGCGTAATATCGCTCGAAAACGCCGATGCACTCGCGAATTTGCGGCAGCCGCAGCAGCCGGGCCTCAAAGCCGTCATCGAGGTCGGCAGTACTGTAGGCAATCTCGTCGGTGAGGTCGATCAGTTGCGCTTCCAGAGGCGGGCGCAGATTGAGCAGATATTCAGCTAGCTCGGGATGCTCCGTCTCCTTGTAGTCATGCGAGTGCTTGATGATACCCTCGCGGACTTCGAAGGTCAGGTTCAATCCGTGAAATTCCGCATAGCGAAGTTCCATCTCCTCGACCGTGCGCAGCGCCTGTAGGTTGTGGTCGAAGAACTCGCCGTGCTGCCGCATCAGCAGGTCCAGGGTGCGCTCGCCCGCATGGCCAAATGGCGGATGGCCGATGTCATGCACCAGCGCCAGCGCCTCCACCAGATCGACATTCAGGTTCAGCGCAGCCGCGATGGTGCGCGAGATCTGCGCGACTTCCATGGTGTGCGTCAGGCGGGTGCGAAAGTGGTCGGAGTAGCGCCGGGTGAAGACCTGCGTCTTGTTCTCCAGCCGGCGAAAGGCACGGGCATGGATGACACGGTCGCGGTCACGCTGGAAAGGGTTGCGATAAGGGTGCGGCGGCTCGGGATAGCGGCGCCCACGCGAGTTTTCCTCATCGACGGCATACGGGGCGAGCATAAGCGCAGTGTAGCAGCCTGCTCTTACCCCCACTAGAGCGTGTTTTAAGAACTGCTTTGTATCAGGACGTGGCTTTATAGGCCGCTGAAAAAGTCCCCTTTGGAATGCTTTGTGTCAGGGCACCATTAAAGCCAGGATTATCTCCTCGACACAAGAGCGGTAACCGAGAGTTCCCCTTTCGTTTTTGTTATTTCCAGTATGATCGGCTCCAGAAGTGGTCGGTCGTTGGAATCCATTATCGTCACCTCGGCTCTGCTGGGGTAGCCGTCGCTAAGTTCGATTTCGTGATCGCGTAGGCGGTCCACCGCAACGCGAGTTTTCCAGCTAACTTTAGCCTTTGTTTTAGTCCCCCAGCACACAAGCACCGATCCACCGCGTGCGTTAGGAATTAGATCAAAGGTGTCATCTGGATGTCCCAGCCAAAGAGCAGCAGAAAAGCCTGTTCCGATTTCCCGGCTATTTTTGTCGAACAACTTCAGATGTGCTCGCGCTCGCCTTATGGCCTTTATGTCCTGCCCAAAAACCGCCTCGTTTCTGAAACGCGCCACCAGTCCGATCATGTCTCCCCTGCTAGTTCCCACAACCTCACTAAGGGAATGCATTCCGTCTGTAGCTCTGCTGAATCCAGGGCCGCTATACGCGAGCTTAACGAATGTTGCCCCCAGGAAAACCAAGTTGTGTTTTGGCTCTTCTTGGCGTGGTATAGCTCTCACTGAAATAGGTGTAGGACTCGGTGGTGGATTCGGGCTTGGATTTATCGTGATCGAAGGACTGAAGGTCGGATTGAATGTCGGATTGAACTCCTGCCTGAAGCTGTCTTGATTAGTCGTGGATGAATTGGATGGTGTGCTCTCAGAGAGCTTACCGGTACCGGTCGACTTTCTCTTCTCGAATAGGATGACGGCCCCAATAATCGCCAGGCCAACCAGAAACAAGACTATGGCCGGACTCGGGCCCTTGTAAGTGTAGATAAATGCCGCAGCCAGGAAATTAATTGCCAATCCGATTCCTACGTCTTTCCACATTGGACACAGGCACCCTCGCACGCACATTGTGCGGCCAGGGATTGCCTTGTGTAAAGCCGATAGTCCTGACTTCAGTCGTGCCGGTGAGCGCTTATTGCTGGAACACTCCCCAAGCACATTCACTGCCGTCGGCGCGTTCCGCGTCTTACCGTCAAGTAATTGTTCGCCGGGTTAAGTTATGATTCCTTGGAGGTTCAGCATGACCGAGGCGCTCCGGAGTTTACTTAGTGGTTGACCAACCGAGCCAGCCATTGCCGTCGAGACCTGGGCAGGAGAGCGAGTCCACGCCCGGAAGGAGTCGATCCTCTTCACCGAAAATGCGGGCATTTGTCCTCGGATCTGTTCTGGTTCTGGCAACCGCCGCACTGTACTTCGTCGTGACCGGCTACCCCTTTTGCAACTACGACGACACGGTTTATGTCACCGCGAACGCCCACGTGCAAAGCGGCTTGACATGGGAGACCCTCGAATGGGCGTTTTCCACCTATGACGCGGCCAACTGGCATCCCGTGACCTGGCTCTCGCACGCGCTGGATTGCCAGTTGTTTGGTCTCGATCCTGCCGGCCACCATGGCGTTAATGTAGCGCTGCATGTCATCAACGTGCTGTTGCTGTTCTGGGTGCTACAGGCGGCGACCGGGTTCGTTGGACGCAGCGCCATGGTGGCTGCGCTGTTCGCCTTGCATCCCATCGATGTCGAATCCGTGGTCTGGGTATCCGAGCGCAAGAACCTCCTCAGCATGTTATTTTTCCTGCTCGCGCTGGGCGCTTACCGTTGGTACGCGCAGCAACCTGGAATCACCCGCTACACCGTCTGCGCAGTCCTGTTTCTACTTGGATTGATGTCCAAGCCGCAGGTGATCACCTTTCCCTTTGTTCTGTTGCTGTGGGACTACTGGCCACTGCAACGGCTCGCTTTTCGCCCTTCGCTATTCGCTTTTCGCCAGAACGACGCGCCCCTTGCGTCTGATGAAATTCAACTTGCAAAGAACGAACAGCGATCTTCTGACGAAGAGCGAAAGGCGAAGAGCGAAGAGCGACCCCTTAGGTTGATCGTGGAAAAGCTTCCGCTGTTCGCCCTTTCCGCAGCCAGCGCCGTCATCACCATGAAGGCGCAACGGGCTGGTGGCGCCTTGCCGGCGTTCCGAATCCCGCTCGACATTCGGCTGGCCAATGCCGCAATCTCTTATGCCCGCTATCTGGAAAAAGCCCTTTGGCCGTCGCGGCTCGCTGTTTTCTACCCTCATCCGCTGCGTTCGGCCGTGGGATGGCCGGCAGTAGCAGCCCTGGTTTTGCTGCTCGTCATCACGGTTCGCGTAGTGCAGGAGCGGCGTCACCGCTATTTGCTGGTAGGGTGGTTCTGGTTTCTGGGGACACTCATACCCATGATCGGTCTGGTGCAAGTGGGTACGCTGGGAATGGCTGACCGCTACGCGTATCTCCCATTTGTAGGTCTCTACCTGATGATCTGCTGGGGCGTCGCTGAACTGGCGCAGCAATGGCACGTCCCGGCTGCTGTGCTGCCGGTTACCAGCTTGGTCGTTTTGTTACCGCTGACGATGGTCACTTATCGTCAGATCGGATACTGGAGAGACGATGTGACATTGTGGTCGCATACCTTGCAGGTCACCAAGGGCAACTATCTGGCGGAAGACAATCTGGGAGAGGCGCTGGTGGACGAGGGCAAGATGGAAGAAGCCATGCCGCATTTCTTCCGGGCGGCAGCGATTTTTCCCGGCGATCCAACCAGCAATTTGAACATCGGCGCGTACGAGCAGGTGCAGCAGAATTTTTCAGCAGCCATCGCTCAATACAACCTGGTGTTAAGCCACACCATGAACCCCATGGTCAGGCGCAAGGCCCTGATGAACATGGCCGATGCTTATAGCGCGCTCGGCGATCCTGCGCGTGCCCGACAATGTTTGGAAGCAGCAGACAGGCTGCCCAGCCAGTAGGTACGGGGCAATTGCTCACGTAGTATTCGCTCGAGTCACTCCTGTTGGCTTGCTGCCATGGATGGGTAACCCGTGAATCCGGCACGTGACGCAAGCTACTTCCCCGGCGCAAGCGTCTCCAGGAAATGGTCGTCGATCAGGTGAAACAGGTGAGTACCGGCCGCTTTGCCGCTGATGCCATGGGTCTTGCCCGGATACAGCATCAACTGGAACTGCTTGCCCGCGTTAATCAGATTGTTGACCATCTGAATCGTGTTCTGCACGTGCACGTTGTCGTCGCTGGTGCCGTGCACCTCCAGCAGCTTGCCCTTAAGGTCGGCGGCGAAGTTCACCGGCGAGCTGTCCTTGTACCCCTGTTCGTTGTCCTTCGGCAGGCCCATGTAGCGCTCGGTGTAGATGGAGTCGTAAAGCAGCCAATTGCTCACCGGTGCGACCGAGACTCCTGACTTGAAGCGGTCGCTGTGCTCCATGGCGTAGAGCGTGAAGGTCCCGCCGTAGCTCCATCCCCAGACGCCGACGCGGTTGCTGTCGAGCTGCGGGAACTGCTCCAACGCCTGCTTCAGGGCAGCCAGTTGGTCGCTCAGCTCGACCGGGCCGAAATGATGTTTGATGGGGAGCGCGAAAGCTTTGCCACGATTGCCCATGCCGCGATTGTCGACGTGCAGAATGGCGAAGCCTTGACGTGCCAGGATCTGGTCGAAGAGGTCGTAGCCAATCCAGAAATCGCGTACGCTCTGCGCCCCCGGACCGCCGTAAGGGCTGAGAATGAGCGGCGCTTTGCCATTGGCGATCATGGGGCCACCTGGCGGCGGAAGTAAAATTTCGCCCTCTAGTGTTGTCGTGCCGTCAGCCGCTTTGAAGTCGACAAACTTCGGCGTCAGCAGGTGGTAAGCCTCGACGCTGCGGGCCTGCCAAAACGCGGTGCAGGAGCCGTCGACGCTGCATACCGCCGTGCTGGGCGGGGTGGCCAGCGCGGAGGAATGGTCCACGTAGTACTTTGCGTTCTTGGGATCGAAGTCGGCGAAGTGGCTTCCATCTTGCTTCGAGATGCGATGGAAGTTCTGCCCGTTCAGCCCGACGGCGAATTCGTTTTTCTGCCGCCAGTCGCCTTCGTTGGCCGAAAAGTAAACGACGCCCTGCTGCTCATCGACGCCGTCGATGCTTTCGACCTCCCAATCTCCGTGGGTGAGCTGCGCTGCTACTTCGGCTATGGTACGCAGTGGCTCCTGCTTGTCGAAGCGATACAGATAGATGTGGTTGTGGCCGTCACGCCAGCTCGTCCATAAGTAACTATCGCCGGACTTCAGCAGCTTGAAGTCGACCTCGGGGTGCATATCAATCCATGCATCCGTCGACTCCGTCATGATGAGTTGCGAGTCGCCGCTGTTGACATCGACAAAGTACAGATCCAGCCGGTCTTGCACGCGGTTGAGCACCATCGCCCAGATCAGGCGGTCATTGACCCAGCCGAAACGCGGGACGAGGACATCGGGATCGTTGCCCAAGGCAAGCGAGCCGGTCTTACCGTAGTTGACCGTGATCCACTTGGTCTTGCCTCCGTTGGAGTTCACCACTGCCAGGCGCACGATGGGATTGGGATCGCCGGGCTGCGGATATTTCTCCTGGTCGACCGTCGCGTGAGTGGAAGTCCAGTCGGTGATGGGATACGTCGGCACGTCCTTTTCATTCATCTGGAGGAATACGATCTGCTTGCCGTCGGGTGACCAGAAATAATTGCTGCGCGAGTACAGCTCTTCCTCGTAGACCCAGTCGACTTCGCCGTTCAGCAGATTGTCGCTGCCGTCCTTGGTGAGCTGGCGCTCGTTTCCGCCAGCTACTGGACGCACGTAAAGATTGTGTTTGCGGACATAGGAAATTCGATTTCCGTCGGGCGAGAACTTGGGATCGGCGCTCTCCTCGCTGTTGGAGGTGACTTGCACGGCGGTGCCGCTGTCGAGGCTATAGAGCCAAAGCTGACCCATGGAGTCGAAGAGCAGATGCCTGGAGTCGGGCGACCAGTGATAAGCGGCGATGGAATAGCGCTGCGCGGCCTCTTTCTTGCGCTCGTCCTTGATGGCACTGGTGGGCGGCGCCAGCGTCGCCAGCTTGTCGCTGGCCACCAGCACCGCCGACTTGCCAGTAGCCACGTCGACGTAGTAAAGCTCGCCATGCTCGCCGCTGTCGTCGCGCTGCACGAAGGAGACTTTGGCGCCGTCGGGACTCCATTGCACATTCTCCGGGCCGCGGCCCAGAATGCCGCCCGGCTTGAACATGTCTTCAATGGTCAGCGCCTTCTGATCTTGCGGGGCTGAGGGCGCAATGGTTTGTGCGATGAGGAGAGAGGAGCAAAAGGCAAAGAGGACGAAGACAGCGAAACGAGCTTTCACGGCAACTCCGGAAGGTGAATTTACTGCGGAGAAAGTTTATATCACGAGAGCGGCTGGAGGGGGGTTTAGGGAGTGGAGCAGTGTCCTAATTTCGATACGGACTGTCCCCTCAGCGGCTAAAGCCGCATTGGTGGGAAGGCCCTTACGGCACGGATGAATCCGTGCCCTTTCAAAACCGGATGAAATTCGGACACTACTGGGAGCGGAGCAGATGGCCAGCAACTGGCACGAGCTGTCCGGTTTCTGAATGCTAGAATCGAAAAGTCACAATGAACCCAAGCCTGCAAAAGCTGATTGAGCTGCAACAAGTGGATTTACGCGTCGCCGCGCTGAGAGCGGAGATTGCGGCCCTGCCCAGGGAAGTCGCGCAAATCGAGGCCAAACTGGCCGGCTCCAAGGCCAAAGTGGAAGCGGCGCAGGCGGCGATGAAGGCTGACGAAACTGCCCGCCGCAAACACGAATCCGACATCAAGGACCAGCAGGAAAAGATCAGCAAGTATCGCGACCAATCGCTCAAGGTCAAGACCAATCAGGAATACAAGGCGCTGCTGAGCGAGATCGGACAGGCCGAAGCCGAGATCGCCAGACTGGAAGACAAGGTGCTGGAGATCATGGTCGCCACCGATACGCGCAAGGAGACCCTGAAGCAGGCGGAGGCGACGCTGAAGGCTGACACCGCGGAGAACGAGCGAGAAAAAGAACACGCCCGCCAGCAGACCGCCGAAGACGAGAAGCAGCTTGCGGAACTCAGTGACCAACGCCGGGGACTGCGCTCCGGCGTCGACGAGGAGACGTTAAACCACTACGACCGTGTGCTCAAGCTGCGCGGGTCAGTTATGGCCCCGGTCCATGAGGACGAGAGTTGCTCGGCTTGCCGCGTGCGGCTGCGTCCCCAGGTGTTTCAAGACGTGATGAGCAACCAGCAGATTGTTACCTGCTTTTACTGCAACCGTATCCTCTACTACGTTCCGCCTCCGCCCAAGGAAGAAGAAGCCAAGGACGGCAAGGCGCCCGCCGCTGCGGCCCCGGGGGAGGAAGAATCGACTCAGGCGGATGAAGCCACGACGCAATAACGGCGAAAAGACAGAAGAGCAGGGCCGATCTCTTACCGCGATACAATAGATCCATCGCATGGCTACGGCTCCGGAACTGATTCAGATCGATATAGGCCCGCGCCAACCTGCTCCCAAGCCGTAATGGCTGAAGGCGCGCGCGCCCATGGGCGAAAATTATCACGACTTGAAGACGCTGGCGCGCAAGCTGGAATTGCATACGGTTTGCGAGTCGGCGCACTGTCCCAACATCGGCGAGTGCTGGAACCATCGCACCGCGACCTTCATGTTACTGGGCAACCTGTGCACGCGGCGCTGCGGTTTTTGCGCGGTGCCGAAGGGTCGGCCGCAGCCTATCGATTTCGCCGAGCCGGGTCGCGTGGCCGAAGCGGTGGCGAAGCTGGGCCTGAAATTTGCGGTCGTCACCAGCGTGAATCGAGACGACGACAACGTCGGCGGGGCGCGCGTCTTCGCCCAGACCATACGAGAGATCCGGCGGCGCGTTCCTAAATGCCGGGTGGAAGTGCTGATCCCCGATTTCCAAGGCTTAGAAGAACCGTTGCGGATTGTGATGGATGCCGAGCCCGACATCCTGAATCACAACACGGAAACGGTGCCGCGCCTGTATCGCGTGGCCCGCTCCGGCGCTCGCTATGAGCGCACGCTGCGCCTACTGGAACGCACCAAGGAAATGGATCCTGCTATCCCGACGAAGACCGGCGTGATGGTCGGCCTGGGCGAGAGCACGGATGAGTTGCTCGCAGTGTTTCGCGACCTGGCCGAGCGCAAGGTCGATATCCTCACCATCGGCCAGTATCTTCGGCCATCCAAAGACCACCTGCCGGTGGCGCGGCTGTACCCGCCGGATGAATTCCGCTTCCTGAAGGAAGAATCGCTAAAGATGGGATTTCGTCACGTGGAGTCGGGTCCACTGGTGCGGTCCAGCTATCACGCGCATGAGCAGGCGGACGCGGGCGTGCGGATCATCTAGACTGCCTCCTAGATCGGCCATTTAGAGTAGCTTCCGAAACTCCTCGATCGTAAGTCCGGCATCGCGGATAATGCCACCCATGGTGAAGGCATTGACTGGGTTATGGCGAGGAATGGTCAGAATGCGCTGACCATCGGTCATCACAATATGCTTGCCTTGTCGCAGAACACGGAAGCCGGCCTTTTCCAGGGCACGCACCGCATGCAAATGCGGAATGCCTGGAAGTTTGCCCATTAGCCGACGGCCACCTCGACCTCGCGGACGTCTTTCCCGCGCGTCAATTCAGTTACGGCATCAAGATATTCGCGTATTGCATCGCGGATGTTGTCCAGAGCTTCCTGCTCGGTCGCGCCCTGCGACCAACAGCCGGGCAACCCGGGGCACGAGACCGCGAAACCTTCTTCCGAGCGTTGTAACGCGACGCGATAAATCATGGACTTCTATGTTACTCCAGTTTGAGGAATGACTGGCCGCATTGAGCTGCCGCTAGTCACTTCTGAACAAAGCTCTTCATCCTCCGCAGCACCGATTCCGGCGCCTGCACGTCCAACTCGACATAGCCGTCGCGATACTCGCGCGATAAGACAACCGACTTGGCGTCGAGCGTTGCCAATACTTTTCCTTCAGACTGCGGCACGTGCAGGCGCAAGCGCTGCACCGGGTCGTCCGAGATTTTGGCGTCGATCAGCTCCAGCAACTTGTCCAGGCCAGTTCCCTTGGCAGCCGAAACATGTACCACAGTGTCGGAGTCGCGCAGGCTATCGCGTTTTTTCTCGGGCAGCAGGTCGACTTTGTTCATGACATAGAGACGCGGCTTGTCTTGCGACTCGAGTTCGCGCAAGACTTCTTCCACTTGTACCTGCTGCTCGCTCGCAGTGGGACTGGTCACGTCGGACACGTGCAGCAGCAGCGATGCCCGCTGCACTTCTTCCAGCGTTGCGCGAAAGGCGGAAACCAGCGTGTGGGGCAGGTTTCGGATGAATCCCACAGTGTCAGACAGCAACACCTCGCGTTTGGAGGGGAGCACGACGTGCCGCAATGTGGGATCGAGGGTGGCGAACATGCGCTCGCTTTCCAGCACGCCCGCCTTGGTCAGGGCATTGAACAGCGTCGACTTGCCGGCATTGGTATAG
>JBEKQY010000052.1:0-17320 GCA_049519235.1 Candidatus Korobacteraceae bacterium
CAGAATCTGCCAAGCAGTGGACCCCCGAGAAGACAGCCGAGATGACAGGTGTCCCGGCGGAAGCGATCGAAAAAGCGGCGCGTTGGATTGGCAAGTCGGAGCGAGTAATCCTGCTGCACGCTCGCGGGCTGGAACACCAGTCGAAAGGCGTGGAGAACTGTTTGGCCGTGGTGAACATCGCTCTCGCTACAGGAAACGTTGGGCGCGAGGGTGCGGGACCGACCATGATCACCGGCCAGGGCAATGGCCAGGGCGGACGTGAACACGGACAGAAGTGTGACCAACTTCCTGGTCAACGCTCCCTCACCGACCCCGCAGCTCGCGAGTATATTGCGGGAGTCTGGGGCATCCGGCCTGAAGACCTTCCCCAACCGGGTTACACCGCCGAAGAAATCATGGAAGCGATTCATCGTGGCGAAATCAAAGGGCTGCTTTCCACGTGCTTCAACCCGCTCGTCTCACTTCCCGACGCGAACTTCACGCGTGACGCTTTGTCGAAGCTGGAATTCTTCGGAGTGATCGATTTCTTCCTTTCTGAAACCGCGCACCACGCCGACGTAGTTCTGGCCGGCAGCTTGCACGAGGAAGAAGACGGACTCGGCTGTAGCGCTGAGGGACGAGTTATTCACTGGCAGAAGAGCATCGATCCACCCGGTGAGGCGCGCCGCGATTCCGACATCATCATCGCCCTGGCTCATCGCTTAGGGCGCGAGCAATACTTCCGGTTCAAGAATCCCGCCGAAATTCTTGAAGAACTCCGGATTGCCTCGCGCGGCGGTGTAGCCGACTACTACGGGATTACCTACGAACGAGTGGATAAGCAGATGGGCATCTTTTGGCCATGCCCGTCGCTCGACCACCCAGGAACACCACGCCTGTTTGCCGACAGAAAGTTCTATACCCATGACGGCAAGGCGCACTTCAACGTGACCGAATGGCGTCCCAGTGGCGATCCGATCAGCGACGAATATCCATTATTTCTGACCACCGGGAGGGTGGTAAGTCAGTACTTGTCGGGGACACAAACCCGGCGCATCGGTGCGCTGGTTGACCAATATCCAGAGCCGCGGGCAGAGATTCATCCCCGCCTGGCCGGACAGCACGGCATTCAAGACGGCGACTGGGTGAGAGTCACGACCCGCCGCGACGATCTGACGATCCAAGCTATGGTTGTGAAGACGATTCGCCCGGATACGATTTTCATTCCCTATCACTGGCCAGGGGTCCGTAGTGCCAACCGTCTTACCCACCGAACCCTGGATCCGCGCAGCAAGATTCCGGAGTTCAAGGTTTCTGCGTGCAGGATTGCCCGAGCCACTGGCCCAGATCCGTCGCCCGATGATCGCGAACCGCATGTGAAGGGCGCTGCGCGGGGAGGCGCCTAGTGTTCGGATACGAGTTCTACATCGATCCCTCGCGCTGCATTGGTTGCCGCTCGTGCTTGCAGGCGTGCGAGGAGTGTGAAACCCACCGCGGAAAGTCGATGATAAACTTCGATTTCATCGAGCGGCGCGAAAGTATTACCTCGGCGGCTTACGTGTGCTGGCATTGTGACGAACCCACCTGTGCGCAGGTTTGTCCCGCCGATGCGATCAAGAAAGGTGACGACGGGATCGTCCACTCCTCACTGAAACCGCGCTGTATCGCTTGCAACAACTGCGTGCTCGCCTGTCCCTTCGGCATACCCAAGATGATGGAACCCGAGCAGCAGATGATGAAGTGCGACATGTGTTATGACCGCACCTCGGTTGGAAAACGGCCGATGTGCGCGACGGTGTGTCCCAGCCAGGCGCTGGCTTACGTCAGGCCGGAGCAGATTGCCGCCCGGCGCGAGAAACCCACGAACCTATTCTATTTTGGCGACCAGAAAATCACGACCAAGGTTTACATGATGGCTCCCGCGGAAGGGGAGGCCATCGCTTTGGACGTGGTGGATTGTATGCGGGAGGAGAAGCATGAACTGGCTGCGACGCGCGAGTAGCGAACCGCTCTGGAAAGAAGAATTTTCTGTCCGTACGGCAGACGAACGCTATGTTACCCGCAGACAACTGACGAAATTTCTGGTCTTGACGAGCTTCGGAATGTTTGCAGGAAACGTCTGGATCCTCGTTCGGTCCCTTTTCTACAAGACTCCTTCGTATCCGCAACAGCCCGTGGCCCGATTGGGAGAAATTCCTGTGGGTGGTGTGAAATTGTTTACCTATCCGACCAAAGAAGACCATTGCATCATGGTTCGCACCGGCGAGAACGAGTACGTGAGCTACAGCCAGAAATGCACACACCTGTCCTGCGCCGTCTACTATTCACAAGCAAGCAACCGGCTCGAATGCCCGTGTCATCAGGGCTTTTTTTCAGTCAAGGACGGCGCCGTTCTTCAAGGGCCTCCGCCACGACCATTGCCCCGGATCGTTCTGGAAACCCGCGGCGATCAAGTGATCGCCGTAGGCGTGAAGGTGTAAAGACCATGCAGCCATCCATTGAAGTACCGCCCAAAACTCGCGGACTGACAGCGATCGCAGGCGCAATGGCCCTCATTGCTGTCCTGCTGATTGTGCAGATTTGGTTGCTGAGTGCAGCGCTGGAATCGTTCCTGGCGGGCAATCACCACACGGCTTTGCCGGCCGCCGTATTCTCGGGTGTCATGTTTCTAATCTGCCTCGGTCTCTATTTATTCGTTGACCGGGTGGATTCTGAGGTTCGGCGCTCTGGCGAAGAACGCTGACACGCACATCCGCCAAGAAATGACATCACGGGCAGCGGTGCGCTCAATCACTGACATCCAGCAAGAGAATGGATAATTTACACAGTAGGCGATTGTAACTGGTGCCGCTGGTCAACGTATCGATTTGGGCGCCGTGCCACCTGTATAGCTGCGATGGCGAAGAGCGGCCTACGGAGGTCTGTCCGTAACATGGGCGGTTGCCGCGGGCCTTCTTGGCCAGGCTGGCGATCCGGAAGTCAAGGAGGCCGCCTTGAAGATCGTTAAGCTCCCTAAGGAGAAGCTAGATCTTTTCGCATCGGTCCTGCCGCAGTTCGGCGAGTTGCATGCGCCCGTCCAAACCGACGGCAAGTACGTTTTCAAACGGCTGACGCGATGGTCGGAGGCGCGGTTGCAATACGACCGGACCATCCTGCCACCCAAGAAGTATTTCCTTCCCCCGCGTGAAACTCTGTTTCGCTACCGCCCCGGAGCGGGCTTTGAGCCGTGTACTGCGGGTTTGGATCAGCGCATCATCCTGTTTGGGGTTCATGCCTGCGACGTCTACGCTCTCAACATCCTCGATCGCGTGTTCGCGGGAAGGTACGACGATCCCTACTATCAGACGCGCCGAAAAAACATCGCCATAATTGGCATCGACTGTACGCCCGATGAGCATTGCTTCTGCCGCTCCATGCGGGCGGATTTTGTGGACAGCGGCTTCGATCTCTTTTTCTACGACACGGGTGACTGTTACCAGGTGCTGGTAGGCAGCGCGCTTGGTGACGACATGGTGCTGGCTACCGGCAGCGTCTTTCAGGCCGTGGATGCCGCGGACATCGAGGACTACAAGCGGCGCTCCGCGAACAAGCGTTCCGCTTTCCAGCTCCAAGTGGAGATCCGCGATCTTCCCGAGATCTTCGAGATGGAATACCAAAGCGAGATCTGGCAGGAGCTCGGCGACAAGTGCCTGTCGTGCGGCAGTTGCAGCATGGTGTGTCCTACGTGCTACTGCTTCGATGTAGCGGACGCTGTGGAATTGGGATCGCGCGCCGGCACCCGTGCGCGCTCCTGGGACTCGTGTCTGTTCGCCAATCACGCGCGGGTGGGAAGCGGCGAAAATTTCCGTGGGCCGCGCGCCAGCCGCATCAAGTTCCGCTTCTACCACAAACAGCGTGGCTTTGTGGCTGAATACGGGCGGCCGAGCTGCGTCGGCTGCGGACGTTGCATCACTGCCTGTCCGGTGAAGATAGATGTCGTGCATGTGATCGACCGGCTGCGGGAGGTCCAAGATGTTGCCAGCCACTGAAGTCACACGCGATGGTCCGGTCCTGCGCGATAACCCATATCAGCCGCAGATGGCGCGCATCGTGCGCATTTCTCCCATGGTGGAGGGCAACTACCTCTTCACGATGCGCTTCCTGGACGAGCAACTGGCGCGCAGCTTCCGGCACCAGCCCGGCCAGTTCGTCATGTTGAGCGTGCCCGGCGCGGGCGAGATGCCCATCTCCATTTCCTCATCCCCTTCGCGCCCCGAAGTTCTGGAAATGTGCGTGCGGCGAGTCGGGCGCGTCACCAGCGCGCTCTACCGCTTGCGCGCCAACGACTTGGTAGGAATACGTGGTCCCTATGGTAACGGCTATCCCATAAGGGTGATGAAGGACAATGACATCCTGCTGGCCGCCGGAGGTCTGGGGATGGCGCCTCTGCGCTCGCTGCTGTGGTACGCCCTCGATCACCGCGACGAGTTCAACAACATCACGCTGATGTACGGCGCCAAGAGGCCGGAGGAGCTGCTGTTCCGCGAGGAACTCCTCGCCCTGGTTGGCCGGGCCGACATTAACTGCCTGCTGACGGTGGACGCGGACCCTTCGGGAGGCTGGAAAAATCATATTGGCCTGCTTCCCAGCCTTTTCGACCATGCCCAGATCGAAGCGCTTCGCACCTATGCGGCGGTCTGCGGGCCGCCCGTGGTCTATAAGTTCGTTCTGCGCAAGTTGCTGGAACTCGGCTTTGCTAAGGACCGCATCCTGATGTCACTGGAGCGACGTATGAAGTGCGGGGTAGGAAAGTGCGGGCATTGCAGCATCGGTTACAAATACACGTGCTTGCACGGCCCAATCTTCACCTACTGGGACGCAATCAACCTGCCGGAGATGATCTGATGAGCAAGCCTACGGTGGGAATCTTCGGACTCACGGGTTGTGCGGGAGATCAACTCGTGATCTTGGACTGTGAGGACCAACTACTGGAACTCGTCTCCCTGCTCGACATCCGGGACTTTCTGATGGCGTCATCGGAGAACGATGTCGTGTGCCCGCTGGACATTGCTCTAGTCGAAGGCGCGGTGCTGAGCAATAAGGATGCCGACAAGCTCCGGGCGATTCGAGAGCGGGCAAAGATTCTGGTGGCGCTGGGCACGTGCGCCGTGTGGGGCGGGGTTGCGGCGATGGACGGCAGCATCGATCGCCAGGAACGCCTGGCAGAGGTGTACGGCGAGATAGGTTTCAGTTACGACTCCGTACCGGCGCAAGCGCTACACGAGATCGTGAAGGTGGATCTTAAGATTACCGGCTGTCCAATCGAAAAGGATCATTTTCTTGCAGCCATCGCCAATCTGCTCAATGGAGATCCCCCGATCTATCCCGAGTATCCGGTTTGCACCGAGTGCCGCATGCTGGAGAACAACTGTCTTCTGATCGAGCGCGGCGAGGTCTGCTGCGGGCCAATCACTGCCGCTGGGTGCAAGGCGCGATGTCCAAATTTGCGGGTCCCGTGCGTGGGTTGCCGTGGGCCGGTCGCCGACGCCAATCCGTCATCGCTATTGACGGCGTTGGAGGAAAAGGGCTTTGACCGGCATGATCTCGCCGCCCGCCTGCGGACGTTCGCGCCCCAGGGAGGTGCAGAATGAAGACCGTTGTCATCGATCACCTGGCCCGGGTGGAAGGCCACGGCGGCATTACGGTTGAACTGGATGGCGACACGGTCGGCAAGGTGCATTTCGACGTGTTCGAAGGCGCCCGGCTGCTGGAATCGCTGGTCCGTGGGAAGCGATACGATGAGGTCGCGCCGATCCTGTCTCGCATTTGCTCCATCTGTTCCGTGGCGCATTCCCTGACCTCCCTGAAGGCCACGGAAAACGCCTTTGGAGTCCGGATAAGTCCCCAGACCGAGTTGCTTCGCGAGCTGCTGTACCTGGGCGAGAACATCCAAAGTCATGCCCTGCACATTTTCTTCCTGGCATTACCTGACTACTTGAATTCCCCGAGCGCGATCGCTGTGGCGGCGGACAAACCAGACGCAGTACTGCTTGGATTACGCCTCAAGAAGCTGGGCAATCTGATCCAGGAGACCATCGGCGGGCGAGCTATCCATCCGGTCAACTGCGTGCCGGGAGGTTTCGGCACGGTCCCGGCCGTTGACCAGTTAATCGAATTGCGCACTGCACTCCTGGAAGCCAAGCAGGACGCCGACACTGTTATTGATCTGATGGCGTCTCTGCCGCCGGCGGACTTCTGCCATTGCGATACGGTTTACGCCGCACTGCTTTCGCCAAACCCCGGGAGCTACTACGACGGCGATGAAGTGATTATCGCGTGCAATGGAGACCGCTCCATAGTGCGCGCTGCTGAGTACAAGAAGCTGACCAACGAGGAATCCGTGCTGCACTCGCACGCCAAACACAGCACGTTTCGCGGCAGGCCCTTTATGGTCGGCTCGTTGGCCCGCCTCACGGTCAACTCGCAGCGGTTGAGCGGCAAGCCGGCAGCGGCGATGGAGCGCTTGCAGCTCAAATTCCCAACCGGCAACCCCATGGACAACAACAAGGCGCAGGCCCTGGAGTTGATCAGTGATGTGGAGCGGGCATGGGAGATTATCGAGCACCTGCTGCAGGACGGGATCCAGGACGAGCGGCCGGCAGAAGTGCAGGTCCGCGCCGGAACCGGCACGGCAATTACGGAAGCTCCGCGCGGGCTTCTGATCCACAACTATACCTATAACGCAGAGGGCAGGATTACAGCGGCCGACGTGATTACTCCGACCGCCTTGAACGCCGCCAGCATGGAACTGCATTTTCGGCGGGTGGTGGAGCAGTGTGCGGAACGCGAGGACGCCGTTCTGGAGAAGCGGCTGCAAATGGTGGCGCGCGCTTACGATCCGTGCATTTCCTGCTCGGTGCACCTGGTACGCAGACAATGAAACCCTTGCTTGCCATCGGTCTCGGCAATCCCCTGATGGGCGACGATGGGGTCGGGTGTGTCGTGGCGGAGCGGTTGGCCAGCGACCCGCGATTGCCCGACTGCGCGGAAGTGATAGGCGGCGGATCAGACTTGCTGGGATGCGCCGGGCAGATGGAAGGACGGCGCAGAGTGGTGGTCATCGACGCCATACAAGGGGATAGCGAGCCGGGCAGCGTGATGGTATTTGAAGGCGCCCGCTCCGGACTTGACGAGCAGCAGGACCACGCTCATCAGCTTTCTGCCGTCCAGGCAATCAGGCTACTGGAAAAGATCAAGTCCATACGTTGTACGCTGCTCGGGATCTCAATTTCATCCGTTGCGACCGGGACCAGCCTGTCCCCCCAGGTCGAAGTGCGGATGCCGGCGATCCTTGACAGCGTGCTACAGGAATTAAGCCGTCCGTTGGAGGCGCTATGACTGTGATCATCGCCATTTTTCTTGTGCTGGGTTTGGTCGGCTGGGGTTGCTGGCGAGGGGCGCGCGCTTACCTGAAATTCTGCGGCAAGCGAATTGTCACCTGTCCGGAAACCGAGCAGCCGGCCGTGGTAGAGCTGGCAACGTGGCACCTCGCTATTACAGCTCCTTTCCAGAAAACAGAGTTGCGCCTTAGCGACTGCTCCCGGTGGCGTGAGCGGGCGCCTTGCGGCCAGCCGTGTTTGGCGCAAATTGAGGCGTCGCCAGAATCATGCCTGGTCCTTACCATCCTGTCGAAATGGTATGAAGGCAAAGTGTGCAGTTGCTGCGGAGCATCAGTGGGACAGATTGGCCGCTGGCAGCACAACCCATGCCTGTTGAGTCCCGATTTGCGACTCTTTGAATGGAAAGACATTCCGACTGAAAACATACCTCTGGCGCTGGGAACCCATGCGCCAGTTTGTTGGAGGTGTCTTGTCGCTGAGACCCACATCTCCTGATCCGGCGGGTGCCCGGCCGCATTCGCCCGTTGTTCAATTTCTTAGGCCCCCGCTTCCGACTCTAGGGAACGGTGGCCCTGTAATCGCTGGGTAAGGCCCTGGACCACGAGGCCGGGGTGCGGAACCGCCTGGCGGAATGGAGGCTCAGATGTCCACAAGAGTACTAGTGATTGACGACGATTCCGACTTCCGGGCCGCAGTGAAATCGCTGCTCGAGAGTCATGGCTACGGCGTGCTTGAGGCCTCGTCCGGACACGAAGGCTTGCGGATGGTAGCGGAGCAAAAACCTGACGTCATTCTCGTCGACATCATGATGGAGTCGAGCGTGGAAGGATATGGCGTCACGCACACTCTCAAGTATCAAGACGAGTATGCCGAGTTTCGCAACATCCCGATCTTCATGATCTCCTCCATCGAGGACGCACCGGACGACCTCTTTCAGATGTCACCTGAGGTCGACTTGATCCGCCCGGACGGATACCTCACCAAGCCGCTCGACATTGAAAAGCTCTTGCGGGTCCTGGAAAAGGCGGTTGGCACGACAACGGGCGTCTTAGCCTAAGGCCGGCCATCTCTTGGCGAGAGTGTGGAGGATAGAGGGATGACTGAACTGGCTGCGCCGGATATGGTCGTCGTGATCGACGACGACAGCACGATGCGGCTTTCCTGCCGCAAGATCTTGGCCAAAATGGGGCTCTGGGCCGAGACCTTTGAAGACGGCGCTCGCGGACTGGATGGCGTGGCCACGGCCAAACCGGCCATGGTCATCGTGGATCTCAAGATGCCAGGGATCAGCGGAATGGAGGTAATTTCCCGCGTCCATGAAATCGATCCCCAAATCGTCATCGTCGTGATTACAGGATATGCGACCATCGACACCGCTGTGGAGGCGGTGAGATGCGGGGCATACGATTTCCTGCCAAAACCATTTTCGCCCGATGAGCTGCGATTAATCGTCAATCGCGGGCTGGAGCGCCGGCGGCTGGCAATGGAATCGCAGCAATACGAGGTTGAGCGGAGCCTGCTCAAACGGCGCTTTGTTACCTTCGTCTCCCATCAGCTTCGAACTCCGCTGGCCACCATCTATCAGTATCTGGATGTCCTGAAGCATCTTGACCAGGAAGACGAAGTCACCAGACTGCGGCGGCGGGAGTGGCTGGATCGCTGCCTGACACGGATCGAGGAGCTGCAGAATCTGATTGCTGACTGGCTGACGCTGGCCCAAGTCGAGGGCGGAACTCTGTCCAAGGAGCGGATCAAGGTCGACCTCACTTGCGTTATTTCCGACATCCTGAAGACCTATGAACAGAGTGCCGCGGCTCAAAGCGTCTCGCTGAAAGCTCAGCTCCCGAGCGACTGCCTATTCGTGTGGGGTGATCGCAACTGCTTGAACGTCCTGTTTGACAACCTGATCACGAACGCCTTCAAGTACAACAAACCGGGTGGAACGGTGACGATTTCAGGGAGCGAGGCACGCGGGGAAGTCGTCATCGCGGTTGCCGACACCGGCATTGGGATTCCGGAAAAGTACCGCCCTTTTCTTTTCGAGGAGTTTTTTCGGGTGAAGGACGATTCCGTGAAAAAGACTGCGGGAACGGGTCTGGGGCTGCATATTTCAAAGAGGATCGTTTCGGAAATGGGTGGAACCATCCACGTGGTTAGCGAAGTTGGCGTTGGTTCCACCTTCTGCGTGTGTTTGCCCGCGTGGCGGGAGCCGGTTGGTGCGAGCGGGGGGCGAAATGATGCAAGACGAGAAGCGAGTATTGATTGTCGATGACGACCACGACTTCGTAGAAGCGATATCGTGTTTTCTCGAATTGAATGGTCTTAACGTCTTCCGGGCGCACGACGGTGCTGAAGGCGTCAGGCTGGCGAAGACGAAACAGCCGGACCTGATCCTGATGGATATCATGATGAACGAGAGAACGGAGGGCTTCTTCACCATTCACGAGATTCGCCGCGATCCGACCCTGAAGAGCGTGCCGATTTTCGTTCTCAGTTCGTTTTGCACGCGGCTGCCGGACTTCCAAATCCCCTCCAGCGGCGGCTGGCTGTCGCACGATATGTTTTTCACCAAACCGGTGAATACGGTCCAGTTGCTGGAGAAGATTCGCCAACGTGTTGGCATAGCGGTATGAAGGCGCGGACACGATGCGCTTGGACAGACCACGGCTGTCGCTCAAGGCAAGGCTGATCTGGAGCTACCTGATCATCCTGGGAGCTGGAGGATTAGTCACGTCGCTGGTCGGCTCCTGGATCGTGAGTTCCACCATCATGATGCAGGCGCGCCAGGCGGTCGATCATGACTTCGCGACCGCGAGAACGGTGTATGAACAGCAACTCCAGGCGTTGAAACTGTCGGTGGAGTTTGCCGCAGCCGGTTCCGCGGTACAGCATTACCTGGCGGACGGCGATGCCCAGTCTCTCGCCAACTACCTGGAGCGCGTTCGCCAGGATGCAGGCTTCGATTTCCTCAGCCTCACGGACGGGAAGGGACATATTGTGTTCCCTGCCTCCCAGCCCGTGCATCCAGAACAGGGAGACGTGTCTGCGGTGAGTGTGGTAAAAGCCGCGCTTGCCGGCAAAGTGGCGGCCGCGACCGAGATTGTTCCTACGCAGTTGGCCGGCAATGAAAACCTTGTCTTACGCACCCCAGTTCACCTCGATGCGGGTGTAGGCGGCGAGGGTACGGGTATGGCGCTGGTGGTAGCCGCGCCTGTGGGCCTATCCTCGGCGCAGCCGGCAGGCGCCCTTTATGGAGGCGTTCTTCTGAATGGGAACTTCGCGATTGTGGATCGGGTTTGGAAACTCCTCTTCCACGGCGAGCGGTTCAAGGAGATGGATGTAGGATTGGTCACGATATTCGAGAGAGATGCTCGGGTCTCGACCAGCATGAGAACGACCGGTGCCGACCGCGCCGTCGGCACCCGTGCACCCCAGGGGGTGAGCGATGCGGTGCTGAGGCGCGGTGAGCTGTGGAGTGGCCGGGCCTTTGTGGTGAGACATTGGTACATCGGCGAATACGCGCCCATCCGCAACTATGCTGGCGACGTGATCGGAATGCTCGCCGTCGGCAGGCTGGAGAAGACCTACACGTCCGTCCGCGACCGGGTAATTCTGTCGTTTTTTGCCATTGCCACGGCAGGCTTTCTTGTAATCCTCGGCATTACGTACTTCATGATTCTTAACATCACTCGTCCGATCAGCGAGATGGTGGCCGCGACGCGAAGTATCATCGCCGGACGGTTCGACCAGGAGGTGCGATTAAATTCACCCGGAGAGATTGGACTGTTGGCCGACTCCTTCAATGCCATGCTCAAAAGCCTCCGCCAAATGAAGGGCGATCTGGAGGAATGGGGCAGGACCCTTGAAGAAAAAGTGAAACAGGAGACCGAGCAGCTTGTGGCCATGCAGACCCGGGTGGCGCAATCGGAGAGGCTAGCGTCCCTGGGCATGCTGGCGGCTGGGGTAGCGCACGAGGTCAACAATCCGCTCGGCGGTATCCTGGCGCTTACCAGCCTCACCGTCGAAGACATGCCTAAGCAAGATCCGAACCGGGAAAACCTGGAAGAAGTGATTCGGCAAACCGAGCGATGCCGCGACATCGTCAAAGGGCTACTCGAATTCTCCCGCCAATCGAAAGGCAATGCGGAGCCGGTCGATCTGAACAAGGTGCTTCAGGACACGCTGTTACTGATCGGAAAACAGGCATTTTTCTTCAACATCGAGGTAGTTTGCCGGCTGGAAGCGGAATTACCTCCGGTGGTCGCTGACCCTTCCCAATTCCAACAGGTATTTATCAATGTCCTGATGAACGCGGTCCAGGCGATGGACGAGCGAGGCACCATCACCATCGAGACCCGCCATAACAGTGCCGACAATTCTGTCGAGGTGGCGATCTCCGATACCGGCCGGGGCATACCAGCCGAATACATCAACCGCATCTTCGATCCCTTCTTCACCACCAAAGCAGGCGGTCACGGTACAGGACTCGGGTTATCGATTGCTTATGGAATCGTGACCACCCAAGGAGGAAGCATCTCTGTCCAGAGTGAGGCTGGCAAGGGAAGCACGTTTACAATCCGCATTCCGGCCGCGATCCCAGTCAGGTCGGAGCCATAGCTCGCAGCCCTCGTCCAGAGCCACGGTCTTGGCGAGGGAACCCCCGGTCTGAAGTGCCGCTCTACCGCAAGTTAAAAGCGGGGCACCCCGATTACCGGATGCCCCGAAGATTTTACTTCTACTTGGTTATGTCAATCTACCCAAGCTGTTTAGCTTGGGAACTGCCGACAGCTTAGTGACAGTTGGGGAACTTCCAACTGGAAACGTTGGTGCTCCAGTTGAACGTACCCGTGGCCGGGTAGTATTCGGTGGTGTAGAAGAAGGTGCAGTTGTCCACCGGATCGATCTCGACCGTGCTGTAGTCACCCCAGCGATCAGCCGTATCGGTCTGTGAACCGGTGCCACTCACCACCACCACCTCGGGCGACAAAGTGCCGAGCGGATCGGTGTAGACGCGTCCGGCAACAGCGATGGAGGGATAGATGGCCGAGCTGGACTCGCTATAACCGACCAGCACGTCATCGACGTTGTCGCGGCTCACGGAACCCATCCAGCGATAGTTGCTGTCGCCGGTAGTTCCGACGTATGTCCCTTGCTGGAACACCTGGAGAGACGTGACAGGCACGGTCCGCAGGGCGGCGGTGAATTCCATCCACCGTACGCCGATTGACGAAGTCGAGGAATTCCAAACGTCGAAATTCACATACCAGTGCTGAACTGGCGCCGGTAGCGGAGGCGTGGCGGTGGCGTTGGCCGACGGCCGGTCGGCCCAGTAGGAGAAGCGATACATCAAGCGATCGCCGAGCGAGTCAACCTCGTCAGTGACGCCTTTCTGGGGCACGCAGTCGCCGCCGTAACCACCGTCGCAGGACGGGGTGTACGGGGCCACGGTAACCAGTTGGGAGTTGCCCAGGCCAGTCATGGTTGCACTGCCGGTTGCCCAGTTAGTGATGTGCATGGAGTAAACCGACAGGTGCGCGTTGTCGACGTCTCCCACGCTGCCGATGAAGAACTCATCCTCAGAGCCAGGAGGCGGTACCGGGGAATCGAGGTCGGCGGGTAGCAAGCTGTCTTCGGTTTGGTCGAGCTGGAAGCAAATCTGCTCGGCGGTGCTGTCACCCACCAGCAGCTTGGCGCGGTCGTAACCGCACATTACCGGGCCACGAAAACCGCTGCCGCCGGGTCCGAAATTGTTCCAGTTCTGGAAGTAGCCATCGCTGGCGCCGCCGCTGGCCCAGACGCCCCACTTGGGATAGTCCGGAAAGCCGCTGGCGACGACGGGAAACTGATAGGCATACCACATGTTGTCGGAGAAGGTAGAGGTCTGCGAAATGGCAATGCAGACAGCGTAGGGCGAAGAAAACACGTTCTGCGCCAGGATCCAGCGCTGCGCAGCCCGATCATACTTCACGATGATGTCGCCATCGTTGTTATTGGCGCACAACGTTCCCGGCAGCAGGCTGTGCCAAACAGCGTTGCCAATGGTGCTGTCCGCGCCGTTAATGGGGATAATGGCGCCCGTGCTCTTATTGAAATCGGCATAAGAGACGTTCACCCACTGGAGGACTTCGGTAGCGCCAACCGCCAGGGTCGTATCCGGCGGAGCATCCGGAACGCTGTAGTTCGGGAAGCCGACGCCTACGCCCAGCACGTCGTAAACGAGGTTAAATTCGCTGGTTGACGGCCCCACACCGGTACGCTGCTCAACGGTATCGAGCGCGGGCGCAATGGGAGCCTTGAAGATGTGGTGAACCTCGTTGGCTTGGTGCAGACTGAAGGCTGGAGGAGCTTCGCCGACAGTTATGCGCCCAGCAGCAAAGGCTTGGGCGTGGCTAAGCAAGGGCTGCGGCGAGTTGCTTGCCGCAAGCGCTGGCAGGCTACACAGTAAAAGGGCGCTGAAAGCGATGAAAGCTGCGCCCAGCATTTTATTTCTTGTCATTTTGTTACCAGTCTCCTTTTTTCTCTCCACATCGTCGCCGCAGCACTTTGGTGTCTGGGGCGGAGCAGTGTTGTCGCAAACAGCAGGTTGGGGTGGTTGATGGTGTGCAGTCGTTGATTTTCTGGGAGCGGACTGCCGTAACCTTCATTCGAATGTGAATCAATGCCCTAGGCGGGTATCTGAACTATACACACCGGGAGTGCAGGGTGCAACTATTAATTGCGTAGTAAATGGATGAATAAACCGTTTTGAAATTCAATTGGGTTCAAATTGGCACAAAGGTCGCAAATTTACCGGTTTGTGCATGACAGAATTTGGCGGGGTTTTGGCGAGACGGAATTCTCGCTACATTGATCCCGCTTTAGTACATGTACCTTCGTAATCTTGACAACCTGCTGCTTCGTTCTATGCTGTTAGGTTGGGTGCAGTGTGCCTGGCGGTCTGGCCAAGGGACTTAGTGCGTTGGCAGACCAAAGAGTTCTTTGAAAACCAGGGAACGGAGTCATGGGGATCTTTTGGCCCGGGGTTTGACTTAAGTCATTTTTCCAGAACATCTTGCAGTTAACTACAGCAGTTTGAATACTTTGCGAGTTACGCGTAAGCTACTGAAAGTAAAAGGCTTATCTGTAACTTAAGTCGTTTATTTTCAATACTTTGATATAAGTTCCTTGTTTCCAATATCTTTTTGTGGGGGGTACCCACAGGGAAAGGTGCTGAAAACCCGGAAAAGCAGATCCTTGCGGACTGAAAAGAGACCGTGCCGTACTGCTGTCGCCGCTCGGTGCTCAAGGGCGGCGAATGTGAGGCGCCGTACGCTCGGCACCAGTGATGTCGATGGTCAAATCGGGAGACACGGAGAGAGCTCCGTCCACCCGCAGATTGACAAATCAAGACGAGCACCTTAGCCTGATCACGCGAGGAATTATCTTGATTACAACTTCGACGAGAAGGCAGAGCCAGCAACTGATGCTCGGGCCGCTCGAGATGCAGGTGATGGAGGTTGTTTGGACTGTCGGGCGCTGTAGTGTGCGCGAAGTGGTAGAGAAGTTGAACAGCAAGCTGGCTTACACGACGGTGATGACAACGCTCGACCGGCTGTTTAAGAAGGGCTTGCTGGAGCGAGAGAAATCAGAGCGCGCATTTCTTTATTCTCCGCTGCTGTCCAGCCAGGAATGGGAGCGCAGACGCGCGGGAGACTTGGTGGCTGGGTTTCTGGCCGGCCCGGAGCCTTCGCGCGATCTTCTGCTCTCTTCTTTGGTTGACGCCGTCGGCCAACACGATGCCATGCTGCTGGACGAACTGGAAGAGAAGATCCGCAAGAAGCGCCGCGAGCTTTGCAGGATGCCCAAGCCATGAACCTTCCCTACACCATGCGGCTGCTGTGCCTTTGCTGGGCATCGTTTTTCATGGTCCACATGGCGCTGGCGATGGCTGCGCGCCTGAGCGCAGGTACGGCAGTGCGGATTGCCGAGCATATGAAGCCGAGTTCCGCGGCCCGTTTGCTGTTCGCGATTCGCATCGCGCCGCTGGTGTTGACCTTGTTCGCAGTGCTGGCCTTCTGTGTTCCCAGTTATTTGTGGCTTGAACCAGAGGTGACTGGCGAACGCGTAGGTTTGGTGTGCATGCTGATCGCCTTGATGGGCATGGCGGTTTGGGTCCCTGCTCTGGTGCGGGTCATCAGTGCGATGCGCGGCACGGCCCGTTACCTCGATCGCTGCCAGCGTCATGGGCGCAAGGTCACGGTGCCGGGCGAAGCGTCGCCCGCTTTGCTGCTGGCCGATAAAGCTCCCGTGCTGGCGGTCGCAGGCGTGTTCCGTCCCCAACTGCTGATTTCCCGGCGCGTGATGCGCGGCCTTTCCGCCGAACAACGAGAGGCCGCGTTGCGCCATGAGCGTGCCCACTGCGCGGCCGGGGATAACTTCAAGCGCTTCCTGATTCTGCTGGCGCCGGATGTTCTGCCGTTTGTTCGCACGTTTGGCGGCATGGAACGGGCGTGGTCGAAATTCACCGAGTGGGCCGCCGACGATCAGGCGACTGAGGGAGATCCGCAGCGGGCGCTGTCGCTGGCGTCAGCATTGGTTCGAGTTGCGAAGATGGGATCGAAGCCGCGGCTCGGCTATCTCTCCTGCTCGCTGCTGGGCAGCAACCAGCAACTCTCGGAGCGCGTGGAGCGGCTACTGCGTCCGCAACCCAAGCCGGGCAAGCCGGTCAGGGAACTTGTTCCTCTGCTTACCAGTGCGGGCGCACTGGCAGCCTTCGCGGTTGCGGTGATGACGCTCTGGCCCGGCAGCCTCGCTGTCGTCCACCGGGCTTTGGAGCAGTTGGTCCACTAAAAAATTCCTCAACGCTTTTCAAGACACAGATAGCGATTCACCAGTTCTGACAGCGACGCGACTGAGACTTGCGCCAACATCCTCGCGCGGTCTGCTTCAGTTGAGCTAGTCTCCACATCGCCGGTGATGAACACTGTCCTCATACCGAGGCGCAACCCAGCTTCAATGTCGCGCAGAGAATCTCCCATCATCAGGCTGTTTTCGGGCCTAGCGGCGGAGAAGTCGCGGAAAGCCTGTTCGAACAACCCGGTCAGCGGCTTGCGGCAATTACATTGACCCTCATCGTGCGGGCAGACGTAGATGCCGTCCAGACGTGCTCCGCGCGCCGCCAGATGTTCCTGCAACTGAGCATGGATTCGGTCCAGATCGTCGTGCGAATACAGCCCCAGCGCGATGCCGCGTTGGTTGGTGACCACGATGACCTTGCGTCCCGAGCGGTTCAGCGCCGCGACTGCCTCTTCCACGCCTGGAAGCACTTCAAGCTCTTCCCAGCAGGTAACGAACCGGCCGTCGGGAGGCTGGCGGTTCAGCACGCCGTCCCGATCTAGGAAAACGAACTCGATATTAGAAAAGTTAATGGCTCGATTGCTGCCCATCGCATTTATAATCTTGCAACAAGCTTCTCCACAGGTTCTGGGAAGATCCTCTACATTCGTCGTAAAAAGAGGGGCGAATGCCATCTTCTCTGAATCTGGCCAGCGTCTTCAACGACGCTCTGAACGAACACATCGCCATTATCCGCCGACTGCAAGCTCAACAGGACTCTTTCGAGCGCGCGGCTGGCCTCATCACCGATGCGTTAGTCCGCGGTAACAAGGTCCTCTGGTGCGGTAACGGCGGTAGCGCCGCTGATTCGCAACATCTTGCTGCCGAGCTGGTGGGACGCTTCCGGCGCCACCGCTCCGCACTGCCCTCCATAGCTCTGACCGCCGACACTTCCATCTTGACCGCCATCGCCAATGACTTCGGATATGACGAGGTATTTAGCCGGCAGGTCGGGGCGCTGTGCCAGCCTGACGATGTCGTGGTAGGCATCTCCACGTCAGGTAACAGCAAGAACGTTTGTGCCGCCCTACAGAAAGCCCACCAACTCAAGGGACTGACCGTAGCCATGACCGGACGGAACGGTGGGC
>JBEKQY010000053.1:0-17282 GCA_049519235.1 Candidatus Korobacteraceae bacterium
GGTGCGGCAAGGCTAAAGAGACGGCACTGGGCCGGGCTGCTTAAGAAGCGGCCAATCAGGCAGCCGACACGGCTTAGCAAGCCGGCCCGTTGCACGCACTCACGACACAGTCTCTAAAGGCCCGCTCTACCGGTGCTCAAGGAGAAACTGCCCGAGACCACGGGGGCTACGGCGTCCTTAGCGGCTCGCCGGCAGGCTGCGTTTGCAGCAATCCCACGTCCGCGGCGATCCTTTCGAGCTTGGCCCGGTTCTCCTTCTTCATCGGCACCAGCGGCAGGCGATAGACCTCTTCGATGCGGCCCATCATCGCCA
The DNA here is from genome assembly GCA_049519235.1 of Candidatus Korobacteraceae bacterium. Taxonomy (GTDB): domain Bacteria; phylum Acidobacteriota; class Terriglobia; order Terriglobales; family Acidobacteriaceae; genus Bog-257. The sequence goes on from JBEKQY010000053.1 coordinate 313, forward strand.
GCACAGCCTTGGCCGGGCCAGGATTCGATTCGATGAAGTTCGCCTGCATCAGCGGCAAGTATTTGCGGAAGAGCAGACGCGCCGTGTCCCACTTATTGGCCAGCGCGGCGCCAGTCATGCGCGTCATCTCTGCCGGAATCTCGTTCGACACGACGGAGATGATCCCGACACCTCCCAGTCCAATCACCGCCAGCGTGATCGCGTCATCGCCCGAGAAGACGAGGAAATCCTCCGGCACGGTCGCGCACACTTCGGCAATCTGCGCGATATTGCCGCTGGCTTCCTTCACGCCGGCTATGTTGGGGATTTCCGTCAGGCGCAGCAGCGTCGGCGTTTCGATGTTCGTTCCCGTTCGGCCGGCGATGTTGTATAGCACCAGCGGCTTGCTCGACGCTTCGGCAATCGCCTTGAAGTGCTGATAAATCCCTTCTTGCGTGGGCTTGTTGTAGTAGGGCGTCGCGGTGAGGACATAGTCCACGCCCGGCCACGACGAAATCTCTTTCGCCTTGGCCACCGCCTCACGCGTGTTGTTGGAAGTCGCGCCTGCCATGATGGGCACGCGCGCGCCGGCAGTCTCGATGGTCAAGTCGACGACGCGCAACCATTCGTCGTGCGACAGGGTCGGCGTCTCGCCGGTTGTGCCGCACGGCACGAGAAAGTCGATGCCGGAGTCCACTTGCCAGCGCACCAACTCGCGCAACGCAGTTTCATCGATGCTGCCATCATGCTTGAACGGAGTCACAAGGGCGGTGCCACAACCACGCAGTCTCATGCGAAGAGAATAATCCCCGGGGCCGCAAATCTCAAAAACGAGAGTTGACAGAGAGATGGAGAGATGGGAAACGTAGGCCCTTGTCAGGCGGTATTAGTACGCGTTGGCTGCTGATATCATCGCAGAATGGAAACTAGTACCTTGAATGTTGGCGAGCAGAACGCTGTTAATTTCTTTGCTAAGTACGGCCTTGCTTGTGAGCGTTTCACTGAGCAAGAAATGCGCCAAGGAAAAACACCCGATTTTCGTGTCTTCAAGGGCGCAGAGTTCGTGCTTTACGGTGAGGCCAAGCACATACAAGAAGACACCTGGCTGGACGATCAACTGAAAGAAGCTCCGCCGATGACAATCGTCGGAGGGGCACGGCACGACCCGGCCTTTAATCGGTTGAGCGGCCACATTCACGAGGCGGCCAAGCAGTTTCAGGCAGTGAACCCTGGCCATGAATACCCGAACGTGCTCGTATTCACAAGTTCTGACCGGGGCTGTACATTTACGGATTTGATTTTCACTCTTACAGGGAATTTTTATGCCGAGACCGGAGCGATAGATCCGATATACAAGAACGTCTCAGAGGGTCGCATAAGAACGGAAAAGTACACAATCGACCTTTACGTGTTTAAAGACGACTTTCCTGGGGGTCTGGGAACGGAACACATTTATTTTCAAAATAAAGGCTCTAAACACTACTTCCGTCTCTGCGAGCTGCTCGGATCCGACCCTTTGACCCATAAGCTCGTTCCGCAGAGTTAGTTTCGCTGGAATCCGGGTCAGAGCTGGCCGAAGATATCCTTGAAATCGTAGAACCCTGTCTTCCCAACAATCCACTCCGCCGCAAGCACGGCGCCTTCGGCAAATGTCCGGCGCGACTTGGCCTCGTGGGTCAGCACGATGCGGTCGCCCGCTGCGTCCAGTTCCAGCGTGTGCGTACCGGTCACTTCTCCTTCGCGCTCTGAAGATATATCGACATTCACGCCGGCAGTTCGCTGCATGATAAGCTGTAGGGCGATTGCCGTTCCTGAAGGCGCATCTTTCTTGTGGATGTGATGAATCTCCGTGATGTGGCCGCTGTAGCCGTGCGTTAAGGCGGGCGCCGCCGCCTTCATAATCTGAAAAAATAGATTCACTCCATAGGAGAAGTTTGCAGCAAAGACGAATCCTGTTTCTGCCTGCTCCACCGCGTTGCGGATGCGCGCCAATTCGCTGTACCAGCCGGTAGTTCCGACCACCATCGCTCTCTTCGCGCGCACGCAGGCCTCGATGTTGGCCAGCACCGCTTCAGGGGACGTGAAATCGATCACCACATCGAAATCGCGCAGATTTTCAGGCGTTAGCCACGCGCCATCGGGGTTCACATCAACATCGATGATCCGCACCTGATGTCCGCGCTCGTGCGCGACTGCGGCAACCAGCGAGCCGGTCTTGCCCGGCCCCAGCACCAGCAATCTCAATGATGGCTTTGTCAATCGAACACCTCGGGGTCGACGTCAGAAAAGAATCTGGCATGCAGCCGGCGCACGGCTTCGGGCACGTCGGCCTCATCGATAACGAACGTCAGGTTGATCTCCGACGCTCCCTGCGAAATCATGCGCACGTTGATGTCGCGGATGGCGTCGAAGATTTGCGCCGCCACGCCCGGAGTGTCCCGCAAATTCTCGCCCACCAGGCAGACGATCGCCTTCCGCCCCGAATATTTCACGAAGGCAAGTTTTTCCAGGTCGGCGGCGATCTGCGGAATGGCTTCGTTGGAGTCGACCGTAAGCGAGATGCTGACCTCCGACGTCGATACGACATCAACCGCGCAGCGATGCCGGGCAAAGACGTCGAAAACCTGGGCGAGAAATCCGTGCGCCATCAACATGCGCGCCGCAACAATGTCGATCACCGTGATGCGGCTCTTGGCGGCGATGGCCTTGAACAGCGAGCGCGATCGCGGTGTCCGCGCCAGAATGCGGGTGCCCTTATTCGACGGATTGCGCGAATTCAACACCAGTACCGGAATGTTCTTCTCGACTGCGGGCAGCATCGTGGCCGGATGTAAAACCTTCGCGCCGAAATAGGCCAGCTCCGCGGCCTCTTCAAAGCTGATCACCTTGATCCGTCGCGCAGCGGGGCAGATGCGCGGATCGGTTGTCTTCATTCCGTCCACATCGGTCCAGATCTCGATGCGCTCGGCGTTCAATCCCGCCCCAACCAGCGCTGCCGAAAAGTCCGAACCGCCGCGGCCGATGGTGGTGGTGACGCCTTCACGCGTCGCGCCCACAAAACCGCCCATGATGGGCACGCGTTGTTGCTCGAGCAGCGGTTGGATGCGGTCGTGCAGGCGATCGTTGATCTCGTCCACTTGCGGCACGGCGCGGCTGTGCTGAGCATCGGTAACGATGACTTGCCGAGGATCGACCAGGGCTGCCGGAATATCACGCGCAAGAAAAGCCGCGGTAGCGATCATGCTGGACAGCCGCTCGCCAAACGAAACGACGTAATCGGATGTGCGGGGCGTGAGCTCGCCCACGGCTGAGATCCCGCGGAGCAATTCGTCCAGCGAGTCGAACTCCGAGCCGAGCTCGCGGTGCAATTCAGTATGGAGGCCGGTGTCCAGAAGTTCGCCAACAGTCAGGTAATGGCGCTCCCGGAGAGCTCGACAGATTTCCAGCGCCTGATCGCGTTCGCCACGTCCCGCAGCGGCGGCCATGGCCAGCAACTGATCCGTTACCTTGGCCATGGCGCTGATCACGACGAATGGGCGTTCGGGCAGACGCGACTTCACGATGGCGGCAACGCGGTCGATGGCCTTGGCGTCCTCGACCGAGGTGCCACCAAACTTCATAACAATCACGGTCGCACCGCCAGCAGGAACTTGCGCGTCACGGCAGCAGACCCTGGACCTTCAACAGTTCGGCGTTGAGCAGAGCCGCGCCCGCCGCTCCGCGAATGGTGTTGTGCGAAAGCACCGTGAACTTGTAATCGAGGACTCCGCAGGGACGCAGGCGTCCGACGCTCACCGTCATACCTTTGCCGCGATCCACATCGAAGCGGGGCTGCGGACGGTCGGGCGCGGCGTCATAAACCAGCGGATGAGCGGGCGCCAGCGGCAGCTTCAGCTCCTGAGGTGTGGACCGAAACTGGTTGAACGCCGCAATGATCTCGTCGGCAGTGGTCTTGCGCTTCAGCTTTATCGACACCGATTCGGTGTGGCCGTCCTCGACCGCAACGCGATTGCAATGGGCTGTCATGGTAAATCCGGCCAGCTCCACGTGATCGCCATCCAGACGTCCGAGAAGTTTGCGCGTCTCCTCCTCCATTTTTTCTTCTTCCTTGGCGATGTAGGGGATCACATTGCCAAGAATGTCGAGCGAGGCGACGCCGGGATATCCCGCACCGCTGATGGCCTGCATGGTGGTGACGAAGAGCGACTCGATCCCGAACTTGCGATGCAGCGGCGCCAGCGCGACGGCCAGGCCAATTGCCGAGCAATTGGGATTGGTGACAATGTAGCCGCCAGACTCTTTCCGCCAACATTGATTCTCCAGCAGCGCCAGGTGATCGGCGTTGACCTCGGGAACGATAAGCGGAACGTTCTCCTGCATACGAAAGGCGCTGGAGTTGCTGACCACGGCGCAGCCGGCGGCGGCAAACTGCGGCTCCAGTTCGCGAGCGATGCCGGCGTCGAGGGCCGCGAAGATCACGCGCGGCGCGCCAGCGGGTTCGGCGTTGGAGACCGACATGTTGCGAAGGCGATCGGGGATGGGCGTCTTCAGACGCCAACGCACGGCCTCGCTGTAGCTCTGCCCGGCGGAGCGGTCGGAAGCGGCCAGCCATGCCACTTCGAACCAGGGATGGTCTTCGAGCATCTGGATAAAGCGCTGCCCAACCACTCCGGTAGCGCCAAGAATTCCGACTGGGGTTTTATTCAGAGCCATTTTCGTGTGGAAAATTCAAGTTATATCACGTCAAAGGACGTTCAAGGAGATAACGACAAGGCTACGGACTGCGATGGCCGGCATCCGCCAAATGCAGTGCCGCTACAATCTGGTGCGCAACCTGCTCCGCCGTCTTTCCCTCGGTGTTTACGATCAGGTCCGCCTTGCGGTAGTGGGGCAGGCGCTGAGCGTACAGAGCACAGAACGCTTCGCCATCGGCCGCCAAGGGACGCGGGTTTTGCCCAGAGAGTTCGCTGGCGGCCCGGCAGCGCCGCAACAGCTTCTCGACGGCGAGCTCCAGGAAGACAAGCTGCGCGCCGTAGCTGCGCAGAAGATCGGCGTTTTGCGGCTCGATAAGCGTTCCCCCGCCAAGCGCAATGATCGTCGGAGCGGAGGCCCGGTCAAGGAGCGACCGCAAAGCGTCAGCCTCAATCTGGCGAAAGTGAGATTCTCCATGGTTCGCGAAAATTTCGTGGATGTGCAACTTCGAGCGGCGCTCAATTTCGCAGTCGAGGTCGAGGAATCGCCAGCCGAGGATCGACGCGAGCACCCTACCGACGGTACTCTTGCCTGCCGCCATGAAGCCGGTAACAGCGACAATGGGAAGCGGCGAGTCTTGTTTGCCGGGTTCGGAGAATTTGCGCATCCAGCCCACGAGGTGTAACGCTGGCAAGACAGCCACGGATTGACTACTGCGGCTTGCGAGAAAATCTTAACATCGCGCCAGACACGGGCTATGGTTGTGCTCGTGCGCTGCGGCTGCCAGCCGGCAAGTTGCGATTGCGTGAACAACAATCGTGCGCTTTGTTTGTAAAATCATACAATCGCGCGCCGGAGGGCCTTCTTTTCCTGCACGCCCTGGATTCACAATGAGGAACACTGTGCCATCGAATGAAGCCTCGGGCAAAGCCGCCGGATCACAGCCGGCCCAACTGCCGCTGTACGTCGGCACCTCCGGCTGGGCGTATACCATCTGGAAGCCAGACTTCTATCCGAAGGAAGTTGCTTCGAAAAACTTCCTGAAGTACTATGCGACCCAACTTACCGCGGTGGAAGTGAACTATACCTTCCGCAGAAGTTTGACGGAGAAAGCCGCGACCGGATGGATCGCGGACGTCGGGCCCAACTTCCGTTTCGCACTCAAAGCCAACCAATACATCACGCACATCAGGCGACTCCAGAACGCGGAAGAGGCGATGCAGCGATTCCTGCCCACACTGCAACCGCTGGCCACACAACTGGGGCCAGTGCTGTTCCAGTTGCCGCCCACCGCCAAAGCGGACATCGCCGTGCTGCGCGACTTCCTGGCGTTGCGGCCGCGGAATTTCAAAGCCGCGTTCGAGTTCCGCCACGAATCCTGGTTCGCTGACGAAATCTATCAGGCCCTGCACGAGCACAATGCGACGCTATGCATTGCCGAAACGGAGAAACTGAACACGCCCGAAATTCGTACGGCCAGCTACATCTACTTTCGCTTTCGGCAGCCCAGCTATTCGGCCGAGGACTTGAAGAAGCTGGCCGAACGCGTTGAACGCTGTGTTGCCGATGGGCTGGAGACCTATGCGTTCTTCAAGCACGAAGAGGATCCGCGCTCGCCGCATAACGCAGTGGAGCTGCTGAATACGGTGCACAGTAAGTCAGGCGCCAGGTCAGGCTGAGAAGCATTCAGCGCCCAGCAGCCAACTGTGAGGCAAAGTTGAATTCTGTTGAGGAAGAAATGCGTGCCGTCCCTACGGGACTCGGATTCGTATTGATGCCATCACCCAGCGCTGAAGCGCTGGGCTAAGTTATTTCGCGCCTACGGCGCTGGTGCATTGCCGACACATACTGCCTGGGATAAATCGGGGTTATTGGTTGAATACTGACAACGAAATCCTGAGTACCAAATACGGTCGGCTGATCGCCAGCCGACAACTGCCAACTGGCAACTGATCCCCGTACCTCGCTGGCTATTCCCGTCTCATCTGTTCAGCCGTCATACTTAACTCGTGCAGAGTGCCGATCCCAACCTGCGGCTGCTGATCTTGTTCCTCGACTATCTCAAAGTTGAAAAGGGACTGGCGCCGCTGAGCGTCTCGGCTTATCGCTCGGACCTGGAGCAGTACTCGGAGTTTCTGCTGAAGCGCAAGCGCGGGCTGCGCGAGGCACGGCGGCAGGAGGTGCGCGACTTTCTCAACGCGCTGCTGTCGAATGGCGTCGACGGGCGCAGCGTGGCACGCAAGCTTTCGGCGCTGCGGCATTTCTACAAGTATCTGCTGCTTGACCGCTATATTGCCGCCGATCCAACGCTGAACATTGACACGCCGCGGCAATGGAAGGTGCTGCCGAAGTCGCTGGCGGCCGACGAGGTCGAGAGCATGCTGCAAGGGCCTCCGCGCGTGAAAGACGATCGCCTGTCGCAGGCGCTGGCCAGCCGCGACCGCGCCATGCTGGAAGTGTTCTACGCCGGCGCGCTGCGCGTCTCGGAGGTTGTCAACTTGAAGCTCGAGGACCTGAAGCTCGAGTTGGGATACGTGCTGGTGCGCGGCAAGGGCGACAAGGAACGCATTGTCCCGCTGGGCCGCGCGGCGCAGGAGGTGGTTCAGCAATATCTGCGCGATGCGCGTCCAGTGCTGGCATCAGGCAAGTCTTCCCCGTTTCTGTTTATAGCGCGGGGAGCGCGCGGCATCACGCGGCAGCGAGTGTGGCAGATGGTGAATGCCGCCTCGACCCGCCGCGGCGGGCGTCACGCCAGCCCGCACATGCTGCGCCACAGTTGCGCCACCCACATGGTGGAGAACGGCGCCGATCTGCGCACGGTGCAGACTATCCTTGGCCATGCCGATATTTCGACCACGCAGGTGTACACACATCTCGCGCTGGATCGGCTGAACAAGGTGTATCGGCAGCATCACCCGCGAGGGAAGGGACGAAAAGCAGATCCCTCACCGAGTGAAGAGGCCGCTGAAAAAGTCGAATCAGCAGATCCCTCGCGGCCTGAAGGCCGCTCGGGATGAGAAAAATAAAGGACTTTTTGGCACGACTGAAGTCGTGCCCTGACACAAAGCTCGCTAAATCGGAATTTCTCAGCAGCCTGTGAGGTCGGTTCGGGATGACAATTTAATGGAAAGGTTATGACGGCGCAGCTAAAGCTGCGCCCCTTCGGCGCATGACCAAACGCGGCGCAACCATCGTCGGGAAGGCGATTGCAAAATTTATTCGCGCGCTCCAGGAGCGGAACGCTTCGCTGCACACCATCAAGGCTTACCGCACCGACTTGGCGCAATTTGCCGAATATGTTGGCCCGCAGAACTGGCGCGAGATCGACCACGTCCTCATCCGCGGTTACCTGGCGAACCTGTACGCGCGCGGGCTCAGCAAGACTTCGGTGGCGCGCGCGCTGGCGGCGCTGCGCTCGCTTTACAAGTGGCTGGCGCAGGAGGGCGAAGTCGAGCAGAATCCAGCGGCGCTGGTTGCCACACCAAAGCTGCCGAAGAAGTTGCCGCGCGTGCCGACCATCGAAGAGATCAACACAGTGCTCGACTCCGAGATGCCGGAGTGTTCGGCCTTCGACCAGCGCGACCAGGTAATTCTGGAACTGCTCTATGGTTGCGGTATCCGCAACTCGGAGCTGATCGGCATCAACCTCGACGACATTCGCTGGTCCAACGAAGTGGTGCTGGTGCGCGGTAAAGGACGCAAGGAGCGCTACGTTCCGTTCGGCGACTCGGCGAAGGCCGCGGTGCAGGCTTATCTGCCGGCGCGCCAGCGTGTGCTCGGCGAAACCAGGCGCACGGGCGAACGTGCGCTGCTCATCAACCTGCGCGGTGCGCGGCTGACGACACGAAGCGTGGGCCGAATCGTCAAGCAGATCGCGGTCGCGCGCGGGCTCTCGCCCGAAGTTCATCCGCATACGCTGCGCCACGCCTTCGGCACGCACATGCTGGAAGAGGGCGCTGACCTGCGCGCCATTCAGGAGATGCTCGGCCACGAGCGACTCTCGACCACCCAGCGCTACACCCAGCTCACGGTGAAACATGTGATGGAGGTGTATGACAAAACCCATCCCCATGCGAAGAAAGCGGCAGCTAGCAATTAGCAACCCCGCGACCAGCCGATCGTCGCTCGACAAGGAGGTTATGCCAGTTGTCTCCTCACGGCGGCACGCGCATCCGTCTGCGGGCGGTGACCGGCGTCCAAGCGAGTTCGTTTCTCAAAGCGTTGGAACAGCGCTTTTGCTAATTGCTACTTGCTAATCGCTAATCGCTGCTCCTGCCAGTTCCCACAGTCCAATCCTGCCTGATACACTTGCTGCGCCAAAAATCCTTTCATGAGTCGCGCAGGTTCCCCTACAAGTTCGCCGAAGGTCCGGCTGGTGCTGCTTTGGCACATGCATCAGCCCTTCTATAACGACATGGTCACGGGCGAGTATCGCCTGCCTTGGGTGCGGCTGCACGGCCTAAAGGATTACTACGGGATGGTCAAGCTGCTCGACGAATTCCCGGAGGTCCACCAGAATTTCAATCTTGTGCCGTCGCTGGTAGCGCAGATTCAGAATTACGTTTCCGGCCAGGCGCACGATCCGTTCTTCGATCTCGTGGCCAAGCCGGCCGGAGAGCTGACGGTTGCCGACCGCCGCTTCGCATTGCAATATCTGTTCCAGGCCAATCCGGTCAACATGATCGGCCGCTATCCGCGTTATCGCGAGCTGTGGGAGAAGTACCGCTCGACCAGCGCGCGGCCCGAAGGTCCGGAGTCCTACTTTGCCACGCGCGATTACGCCGATCTGCAAGTGTTGTCGCAGCTCGTCTGGTTTGACGAGTTCTTCCTAACCGAGCCGGACATCGCCGCGCTGGCGCAGAAGGGCGAAGACTTCACGCGCGAGGACCAGCAACTGGTCACCACCAGGGAGCGCGAGATTCTGGCAAAAGTGCTACCGGCTTACGCCGCGGCGGCACAGCGCGGATCCATCGAGATTTCGGCGACACCGTTCTACCATCCCATCCTGCCGCTGCTGTGCGATACCAACGTGGGCGCGGAGTCCTCGCCCGGATTGCCGCTGCCTACGCGGCGTTTCAAGCATCCTGACGACGCCTCGCTCCAGATTCGGCGCGCGCTCGACTCGCACCAAGCGCTCTTTGGCGTGCGCCCCAAAGGCCTATGGCCGTCGGAGGGTGGCGTGTCGGAGGAAGCGTTGAAGCTGGCCTGCCGCCAGGGCATCGAGTGGATGGCGACGGATGAAGGTGTGCTGGGCCGCACCCTGGAATTCCACTTCGCACGCCACAGCAACGATCATTTGCAAGTTGACGGCGCCGAGCGGCTGTACAACATCTATCGTTACGAGAAGGACGAGACGCGGATGCACTTGCTTTTCCGCGACCATCGTCTCTCCGACCTGATCGGTTTCGTTTATTCCGGAATGCCGGCGCAGGACGCCGCCAAGCACCTCATCCAGAACATCAAGGACGCGGCTCGGCCGGTCCTCGATAACGGCAAGGATGCGGTGGTGTCGATCATCCTCGATGGCGAGAATGCCTGGGAATACTATCCGCAATCCGGGCGCGAATTTCTGCGCCGGTTTTATGACGCGCTGCAACGGGATGAGTTGATCGAGGCGGTCACCATCAGCGAGGCCATCGCGCGGCACGGCGAGGCGAATTTTGCGCGGTTGCGGCGGCTGGTTCCGGGCTCATGGATCGATGCCAACTTCAACGTCTGGATCGGCGCTCCCGAAGACAATCTCGCATGGGACCTGCTGGCCGAGGCGCGCGATTATTACCATCGTCACGCCCATCGTGTTTCCGAGGCCCAGCGGCAGATCGCCTGGGAGGAGCTGCTGATCGCCGAGGGCAGCGACTGGAATTGGTGGTATGGGCCGGAGCATCACTCGGCCAATGACCGGGACTTCGATGAGCTTTACCGCAAGCATCTGGCGAATGTCTATCACGCGCTGGAAGGCATTCCGCCGGAGGAGTTGAGCACGCCGATCATCCACGGCGTAGTGCGGCCCAGCTACATTCCGCAGACGGCGTATGTGCACGCGCGCGTGGACGGCTTGGTCAGCGGATATTTCGAGTGGATGGGCGCGGCCAGCTACACCTCCGACCAGCGCACCAGCGCCATGCATGGCAAGCAGTTTCTGCTGGACGCGGTCTACGCGGGACTCGATGCCGACTCCGTCTCTGGCCGCCTCGACTTTCATCACGGAGTGCCGGAAGATTTTTATCGGCTAGTGGTCAACCTGGAGGTTTGGCGTGAGAAGGGAAGTCGCAAGGCTGCGCCGGATTCCTACCGCCTTACCGTAGATGCGCAAGGCCGCAAGTTGCAGCGATGGGTGCTGACCAACGGCAGGGAGCGCCACAGGCTGGCGAACTTCTCTGCGGATGACGGCAGCTCGAGCACGAACGGAGTCGAGGTTGCCCTGGAGCAGATTTTCGAAATGCGCGTGCCCTTTGAGGTGATCGGTGCGCAGCACGGAAGCCGTATTCGGCTCCGCTTTGCCATCTGGCGCGAGCACCTGCCGGTGGACTCGCTCCCGCTGGAAGGCTGGATCGACCTCTACGCGCTGCCCGCAGAAGAGCTGGAGACAAACCTGTATAGCTTCTCGCCGCCAGAGTAGAAATGCACTTCTCGCTGTAGGTTGATTCATGCCTTTCCCGATATGGGAATGAATTGCGTGCGCTAGAGAAAAATGAGCGAACCTAACTTGCTTTCCCCCCTGCAGGCGCACACAATCCACCATGGATAGCTCAAAGTGGAAATCCTAGTTTCAATGACGAAGCTACGAGCTTCCAGGCTGTTTGCTTTTGTGCCCACATGAGGCCGGGAGGAGGCAGTGTGAGCAAACTCAGCTTCTCGAAAATGGTCTGCGTCGTCTTTGTATTTTGTGCCGCGACGGCGATTCCCTCGTCCGCACAGACCTTGACTACCATATACAACTTTTGCTCGCAGACGAACTGCGCTGATGGCTCGAACCCCGCCGTCGGGCTTATACAAGCCACCGACGGGAACTTCTACGGGACGACCATGTTCGGTGCTAGCGGCAACTGCGATCCCGCTGGCTGTGGGACGGTCTTCAAGATCACGGCAAGCGGTACGCTGACCACGCTGCACAGCTTCGACGGCAGTGACGGCTACGAGGCCCACGGCCAGCTTCTACAAGCCACCGATGGAAACTTCTACGGAACGACCTCACGCGGCGGGGCTAACGGGGAGGGGACGGTATTCAAAATCACCCCCAGCGGTACGCTGACCACGCTGTACAGCTTTTGTAGTCAGAATAACTGCGCGGACGGCGCCGGCCCTTCCGCTGGGCTGGTGCAAGGCAGGGACGGGAACTTCTACGGAACGACGACCGGAGGCCGGGGGGCCTCGGCTTTTGGCGGGGTCTTCAAAATCACCCCCCAGGGCGCGCTGACCACGCTGTACGACTTTTGCAGTCAAGGAGGCTGCCCCGACGGCTCCTATCCCTACGGCGGGCTGGTGCAAGACAGCGACGGCAACTTCTACGGGACAACGCTCGCAGGCGGAAACAGCGGCGACTGTTCCGAGCCTTATGGGCCCGGCTGTGGCACGGTCTTCAGAATCACCCCGAGCGGAGTGCTGAGGACGGTGCACAGCTTCAACGGGGGTGACGAGTACCCCATGGCTGGGCTGGTGCAGGCCACCGACGGAAATTTCTACGGAACAACCTTCGGAGGCGGGATGACCGGCAGCCCTGGCACGGTCTTCAAGATCCCTCCAGGGGTGGGGGGCCTACTGACCACGCTGTACAGCTTTTGTTCCGAAGCGGACTGCGCTGACGGCCGAGGCCCCCACGGCACGCTGGTGCAAGCCAACGACGGAAACCTCTACGGGACAACGAGCGCAGGTGGGGCCTACCCCAACTGTTCCGAGGGCGCACGCTGTGGCACGGTCTTCGCAATCACGCTGTCCGGGACGCTGACCACGTTGCACAGCTTCGACTCCACGGACGGGGCCGACCCTGTCGCCGCATTAGTGCAAGCCACCGATGGGAGCTTCTACGGGACGACTTGGGAAGGCGGGGCTTACAACGCGGGCACGGTCTTCCGTCTGCGCCCCCTGCAGCTCATCCCGGTGAGACCCTGCCGACTCGTGGATACGCGCAACACTGGCGGCCCGATTCAGAGTGGCACCTCCCGCGACTTCGCCGTCCCGCAATTGGGCGGCTGCAACATTCCGACCAACGCAGCGGCCTACTCGCTGAATGTTACTGTCGTGCCGCACCAACCGCTAGGATTTCTCACCATCTGGCCCACTGGCCAACAGCGGCCGCTGGTCTCGACCTTGAACTCGATGGATGGGCGGGTAAAGGCCAATGCCGCCATCGTGTCGGCCGGAACGAACGGAGCGGTGAGCGTCTATGTTAGCGGCACCAGCGATGTGATTTTGGACATTGACGGCTACTTCGCGCTGCCCAGCGGCTCGACGCTGGCGTTCTATACCCTGACGCCGTGCCGTGTGGTGGACACGCGGCAGACGAATTTTCCCCCCGGCTGGGAGCGCCGTCATTCGGCGACATGGAATCGCGCGAGTTGCCGGTTCTGTCGAACAGCCCGTGTCTGCGGGGACTGCCGAACACGCCGCAGGCCTACTCGTTCAACGTCACTGTCGTTCCCAATCCTGCGGGACAGCCGCTGAGCTATCTGACAATCTGGCCGAGCGATCAGCGGCAGCCCTACGTGTCCACGCTGAACAATCCGACCGCGACCGTAGTCGCCAATGCGGCCGTTGTGTCTGCCGATCCCGCGAACGGCGACGTCAGCGTCTTCACTTACAACAGCACCGACGTCATCATCGACGTCAATGGCTACTTCGCCGCGTCTGCGCCGGGAGGCTATTCGCTCTATCCTGTGACGCCCTGCCGAGTGCTTGACACACGCCAGAATAACGGTCAGCCCTTCATCGGTGAGCGCACGGTGAACATCGCCGCCAGTCCCTGCGCGCTGCCAGGCAACACGACCGGGTATGTCTTCAACGCGACCGTAGTGCCCAGCGGCTTTTTGGGTTATCTGACGCTGTGGCCGGACACGGAGCGGCAGCCAGTAGTGTCAACGCTGAACGCGTACGACGGCCTCATCACCTCGAACATGGCGATTGTGCCGAACCTCAACGGCTCGATTGACGCATACGCCTCGCAATTGACGCAACTGATCCTGGACATCTCCGGCTTCTTCGCGCCGTAGGGGGCAACCTGCAGGTAACGGCTCCGCGCGTCAGCTTTCGCTTGCTTATTCTTCATGCGCGCGTAACAATATCTTGTTCGATGCTTGTCACGCCGGATTATGAGTGAGTTGGGCCGCGTCGAGGCAGGGCGCGGTTCTCGTTTTTGTAACGAACGCGCTGGCCGGGGCATCGAATAAAGAGAGTTGTAAAGAAGCGTCAACTTGCAGCTTCAACATCCCCGTAGGTCGGGCCCGCCGCGGCGGGTAGTGGACCTACTGGAGCCGCGAGTCAGCTTTCAACATCCCCGTTCCGGGGCGTGCATCTCCGAACACAACGGACCTCGCGCGGTCGGAACTGAAGGCAGAGACAAGAAGATGGCTACAGCACCGATTACAGAAGCGGCATCCTGCTCGCTCGAAAATTATCTCGTACTCCCCGACCGCTCGCTGGACGACCGCATTGCGGCCGCTAAGGAAGAGTTAGGCGACGAGTGCGTCGTCCTGGGTCACCACTATCAACGTGATGAGGTCATACGCTTCGCCGATTGTCGTGGCGATTCCTACCGTCTTTCGCAAATAGCTGCGCAGGCCAAGGCCAGCTACATTGTTTTCTGCGGCGTCCATTTCATGGCGGAAAGCGCCGACATCATGGCGCGTCCGGGGCAGGCAGTTCTCCTTCCCGATCTCAATGCCGGCTGTTCCATGGCCGATATGGCTGAGATCTCGCAGGTGGAAGACGCCTGGGAGCAGTTCGTGAACCTTGGGCTCACCGACGACGAAGGCTACGGCATTACGCCGATCACCTACATGAATTCCACCGCCGCGATCAAAGCTTTTTGCGGCGAGCGCGGCGGGATGGTCTGCACCTCATCGAATGCGAAGGGGGCATTTGATTGGGCCTTCAGCCGCAATGAAAAGATTTTCTTTCTCCCTGACCAACATCTGGGCCGCAATACGGGGTACGCACATGGCATTCCGCTCGACGAGATGGTCGTGTGGGATCCGTACCAACTGCAAGGCGGTCAGAGCGCCGAGCGTCTGCGCAAAGCCAAGGTCATCCTGTGGAAGGGGCACTGTTCTGTGCACCAGCGTTTTTTGCCAGAACATGTGGACAAGGTGCGCGCAACCTACCCCGGGATGCAGGTCATCGTTCATCCCGAATGCCGCTGGGAGATTTGCCAGAAGGCGGACGGAATCGGCTCGACCGACCGCATCATCAAACTGGTGCAGCAGGCGCCTGCCGGATCTTCGTTCGCCATCGGCACGGAAATCCACCTGGTCAATCGGCTGGCGAAGGAAAATCCCGACAAGCGCGTCATCACCCTGGACGACTCCGGCTGCCTGTGCACCACCATGTTTCGCATCTCGCCGCAGCACCTGTGCTGGGCCTTGGAGAACCTGGTGGACGGCAATGTCGTCAATCAGATAACAGTGAAAGATAATGTCAAGAGGTGGGCGCGCGTGGCACTTGATAGGATGTTAGAGATCCAGTGATTATTCGCAGGCGTCCTCGGGAAAAATTCTTACGGCGGGTGCCACGCTATTGGTTGGACCTGCGTGCGCACCGCCGTCGTGTTATAGCGCGCCACAAGGCGCAAACCCTGGCTGAGCTGGGAAACATCGATATGTCGCGAACCTTCACCGTTGCCGAAGCTGAGACCCTGCTGCCCGTGCTGGAGTCGCTGCTGCGCTCCGCCATACAGGCGAAGTCGCTGATTGAAGAAGTGGACGCCGAACACCAGGCGCTGGCCAACCGCATCTTCGTGAACGGCGGCACGCAGGTGGACATTGTCGCGGTGGCGCGGCGCAAGGCCGAGCGCGAGAAGGCACTGCAACGCGCCAAAGACGCCGTCGCCGAGATCGACGCCACCGGCGTCCAGGTGAAGGACCTCGACATCGGCCTGCTCGATTTTCCCTGCGTCGTCGGCGAGGAAGTCATCCTGCTGTGCTGGAAACTCGGCGAAAAGGGAATCACCCACTGGCACGGCACCCAGGAAGGCTTCGCCGGCCGCAAGCCCATCGACGACCGCATCCTGCGCAGCCAGAAAAAAAGCAACTAGGCAGCAGCTTGCACCTGGAATGTTATTGAGGAGAGAATGTCCGCGACTGAGGAGTGGATCAGAGCCTGGTCAGCAGTGCAAGAGCGGGACTTTCATCCGTGCGATCTCCCCGTTTTAGCTGAAGTCCAGAAAGAACTCGAGTCGTCACGGCGAAGAGACAGGCGACTGTATGCAGAGTGTCTGACTGCCGGAATAGGAAATGGCTGCTTTCATCGCAAATTGGGGGCAATTCCATATGTCGGCCGCTTAAGGCATGCTCGCATTTTTCTTCTCATGTTGAATCCCGGTGTTTGTCACGGTGATTACCAGGACAAGGCCGACCCCAGAGCAAATAAGACCTTCACAGCGAACCTTCTTCAAGAAGACGTGAAGACTTGCTTCGCTGTTGAAGAAGATGGGCCAAAGGGCTGGTCGCCTTACTACCGGAAGAGAGTGTTTGGCAGGCTCGTTAAGGATCTGTGTTGTGATGCAATCCGCGAGACCCTGAAAAGCCGGCTAGCGATTTTAGAGCTCGTTCCCTATTTTTCTTGTAAGGCCTGCTTGATCAGAGGTTACGGAATCTCCGACCGTTTATGGTCTTCTCAACTTGCACGCGCTTCGGTCCAGGAAATTGTGTCGGATGACCGAAATCTGATAGTACCGAGATGGCCTCTCGGACTCCAGGATTGGAGGTTGCAGGCGAGTTCTGATAAAGCCAAAGTTTTAGATCCGTCACCGTGGTGGGGCCTCAGCAACCAAGCTATTTCAGCGATCCGTGCCAAGTTAGACGAAATCACTTTGGAGCATTCGAATCAGTGTCCAAATCGTTCGTAGTAGGCCCTGGCATGCGGAGTGTCATGTTAGCAGCCGCTAACCAGCTCCAGCGAATCTGAGTATGATTCAGCTCTCCTCTGCCGGCAAACGCTTTGGCCCCAAACTGCTCTTCGATAGCCTCGACTGGCTCATCACCAGCGACGCGCGTGTCGGGCTCGTGGGCGCCAACGGCACCGGCAAATCCACGCTGCTGAAGGTCCTGGGCGGCATCGAAACGCTCGACTACGGCTCCATCGTCTCC
>JBEKQY010000054.1:0-19849 GCA_049519235.1 Candidatus Korobacteraceae bacterium
GGAAGGAGACCGGCCGGAGCTTCATGAGAGCGTTGGTGCTATCGCCCATGTCGCGCACCTGCTCCTTGAAGCGGAGCGAGGATCCCCCTCCCCCGAATAGTTGGCCGTTGTAGTTGACATAGACCGGAACGGTACCACCCCCGTATGTGGCCCAGATGCCCGCGATGTAAGCGGCGGTCTGCGATCCGAGGCCGCCGGTGCCGCCGCCGATGCGGATCGTATTGATTTCAGTACCCGAACTTGGGCCTGTGTTTCCAATGTAGATATCGTTGTAGCCAGTTGTGTTATTGTTGCCAGCCAGGTAGCCGATGAAGATGTCGGAGTACCCACTGGTCCAGCTGCCGGCTTGGAAGCCGAGGAAGGCGTTGCAGCAGCCGGTGTAGCCAGCCTCGCCTCCTATGAAGGTGTTGTGGTTACCCGAGTTGGCCAGGCCGGCCTGCTCTCCAACGAAGGTGTTGTCGTACCCACTGGTATTGTCGTAGCCAGCCAAGTAACCGTCGAAGGTGTTGTAGGTACCAGTGGTGTTGCGATAGCCAGCCTCGTAGCCGGTGAAGGTGTTTGTTTGTGCTGAGGCAATCGAAACAAGCAATAGGGTGGAGAGAGCAAGAACGATGCTGAAGCTGAGACGGCGCATGGCGCGCTCCTTTCGTGCGATGGAATGGGATTTGGCGCCCTGGCTCGAAAGATGAAGGTTGGACACAGCACCGCCAGGAGCCAGAGACAACGAGAGCGGCGCTAAACCGATTTGGCCCGAGGGGAAAGGCTTCCTTACTCCTGCCGATTCGCCGTTGGCCATGGACGAATGCCTCGCTGGAGTTCCCTGCCTGAATTCCCAGACAACGGTATGCCTGATGGCCCACGCCCCGAAAGGGGTCACGAGTCTAACAGCACCGCACTATATACCCGTCGAGGGGAGTCCAGCGCACAATTATTTTCTCTTGCGCACCAAGGCTCGGGATAGGGGCGGATTCTTTCGACTTTTGAGCGCACAGCAATGACTGCTGACCACTGGCCACTGCTTCCCGAATATGCGACCCGAGGCCAGCCACCTCGGGGTCGCGATGGAGGCACAACATAACCGTCACTCGACGTAGCGCGGCTTCCTTCGCTCAGCCCAGAGCAATGGCGATGAACACCAGCGTGTTGCCCGCCTGGGCGGGCACTTTTGGAGGTACGGACTTGGAGGAAGGGCTCGGACACTTGGTGACCCGAGTGTAGTCCGTACAAAGTCACGCGGGAGCCCAATCTGCCTTAACGGTTGCGACGGCCAAGCTGCGGCAAATTCCCCAGCGCAACCCTAGTTGCCTGGGAAAGGACCCGGACCGCAGCTCGCTTCTGCACCCCACCAAGCCCGCCTACGGCGGGGCGCTTGCTGGGAGGCCCGCGCTTCGGCCCGAATCGCCTCTCATCGCCGAATGGCCTTCCTCAACCGGGAAGCGGCACGCAATTTAGCTGTGCCTCGATTGCGTGAAAGGATGCCTGAAAGTCGAACAACTCTCAAGCAGAAAAATGGCTGCGGCTGTGCATTTCGTGTGCAAGCTGCCCATTTTCTGTGCAAATCTCGTCCCCAACTGATGCCGAGAGCGGTATCGCCGCGCGGTCTTCCACAGCGGTTAACTACTTTGTTACTATCCCCGACGCCCGCGTGCATTTATGCTCGCGAATATGGCGGTGTCAGTTACAGTTTTGGCGAGCGGAAGCAAAGGCAACTGCACCCTGGTGTCGAGCTCCGGCACACGCTTGCTGATCGACGCCGGTCTCTGCTGCCGCGAGCTTCTGCGGCGCCTGTGGCTGTGCGGCCAGGACGCGCGTGGCATCGACGCCATTCTCATCACCCACGAGCACACCGACCACATAGGCGGATTGCGAGTGCTGGCGCGGAAACTCAAAATCCCGGTTTACCTCACCGCTGCGACCTATCAGGAATATCAGAAGTGCGCGCGTGATGCCGCCGGCCATCGCGTCAACCTCGATCGCCGCGAGCTGTTCAGCTCCGGCAAAGCATTTCGCGTCGGCGACATCGAAGTAACGCCGTTTACCATTCCGCACGATGCCGTCGATCCGGTGGGATTCACCTTTCGCAGCGACGGCATCAAGGTCGGCATCTGTACCGATCTCGGCTACATCCCGGCCAGCGTTCGCAATCACTTGCGTGGATGTCATCTGCTGATGATCGAATCCAACCACGATCTGGAGCTGCTGCGCGGCGGCCCGTATCCCTGGAGCGTGAAGCAGCGGGTGATGAGCCGGGTCGGCCATCTCTCGAACGATGCGCTCGCGGATTTCCTGACGACCGACTATGATGGAGGAGCAGAGTTCCTCATTCTGGCGCATCTTTCGGAGCAGAACAATCATCCGGAGATTGCGCGCATGACAGCGGAACGTGCCTTGGGCGCACAGCGCAACCTGTTGCACAATCGCTTGCTGCTGGCGGCCCAGCATGAACCGCTGGCGGCGGTGCGATTGTAGTAAGCGCTCTGCCGGCGCACCTCCCAAGGGCCGGCGGCGTTCGAAGTTCATCGATGGCAAAATGCACTGACCCAGTCGTCGGTAAGATTCTGGCCGGGTGGCGCTATGACATCTCCGGTCTTGCCCCAGAAATGTGCGGCGACTACGAGGCCCATCTGGTGGAGTGTGCCTTCTGCCGCTCGCGGCAGCGCCTGCATCGCGGCATCGATATTGGGCTGATGGCGCTGGCCTCGGCTTCGATGGTGGTTTTCCTTCTGGCGTATGGAGTCATTCGCCACTTCCATCCCCGCCACGCCTTTTTGCTCGAGATTGGCGCTCTTGGCGGCTTTCTGCTGTCCATGCTGGTGTGGCTGGTGGTTGCGCTGGTGACGCCCGCGCCGCTCGTCGTCAAAGATGTTGCCATGTTCGGCGCGCGTGTAGGACTGGAAAAACTGCCGGAAGAAATCCGCGATCGCATTCCGGAAGATTTGCGGCTGAAGATTTCGGGGCAGAGCTAGCTGTTAGCCGTCAGCTATCAGCCGTCAGTTTTCCGTTGGTGGGAACATCTCGCGGGATTGAAAGTCCGTCTTCGATCAGCGTTTCCCCCGTACAACTGAATCGCCTCACGAGAAAATCCCGGCCGATTGGATCGTTTCGGCTCTTCCTAACGCGGTAGCGGCCCCTTGATCCAAAAATCCCGCGAATCCGGCGCCCGAGAACAGAAAGCGACGCTTTTGGAATAG
The DNA here is from genome assembly GCA_049519235.1 of Candidatus Korobacteraceae bacterium. Classification (GTDB taxonomy): domain Bacteria; phylum Acidobacteriota; class Terriglobia; order Terriglobales; family Acidobacteriaceae; genus Bog-257. The sequence goes on from JBEKQY010000054.1 coordinate 3,192, forward strand.
GGGTTCAAGCATGGCTCTATATCGTGCCTCAAGGTCATTCTCCTTGCCTGGCGATAACAGATCGATAACGATCAAACGATATAGCTGCTGGTTCTCAGCGAGGCCAAGCGTGAGCAAGAACTTAAAGAACATGTCTGTCTCCGGCATCGAATAGCCGATCACACAAATTCTCTTGGCGCCCTTAAGGGCATCCACTGCACTCTTCCACACGGGCCTCATCGCATCGCGGTACTCGCTCTTATCCCATGACGGAGGAACCAGCAGGAGATTGAGCTTGGAGTGCTTACAAGTTGCACATGCTCGTGAACGCAATTCGAGAGGATCAGCGGCTTTCGTTCGCAGGATGTGTATCGCTCCACAAGCACCGCATATTGCCCAATTGGCAGAGCCATGCAATTTCAGCAGCGACAATCTTCTTGCGTTCTCATCTGTAAAGCCAGGCTCCTCGATCGACTTATGTGAGAGACCATATGCAGGTTCAACCCCCACTGCCCTTAGCGCATCATCGAATATCAGGTCGTAGTTGAACGTGATTACGACATTGCTTCTAAGCTTCTGTTTGTCGGGGTCATCATAGTCGCCGTTTACCAGCCGCGCAAAGTGGGAATATATATCGGGAACAAACAGGTCAAAGTTACTTGGATGACGCGGGGCCGATTTCGCCCAAGCAAGATTTGAGTTCCTGTAAGAGTTATGAATACCAACTTGTATGTGTGGCTTGCGGCTTTGCTTTGCAACCGTCAGCTGCAATGTCTTTGCGATGACGTAGACCATAGCTTCTCGGACGGCTGTTACATCCGCTTGTAGCCGATGCGACATTTCAATCAGCCCGAAAAGTTGTTCTATATCGTCTAGATCAATAGAAAACTTATCCCGTGACTGAGCGACAAACCTCCTGAAGTCAAACACCTTCTGAAAGTCTAGTTTTTCATCTTCATTGAGACGCGAGTTGGGATCGTCGTATATCTCACGGGCGGTGTCTAAGAAGTCCTTCACCAACGGTGCGCCAGCATTACTGGAGAATCCCGCACCCAAAATGTAGACGTTAAGATCGGGTTTTACATCTGACACGAGAATCGGCTCCAAATAAACCTGGCGACTTGAAACTCGAAACTTGAAACTCGAAACTTGCTTCTCAGAACTTCTTCGCCGTAATCCGATCCGTGCCAATATATGGCCACAACACTTCAGGAATCAGCACACTGCCATCAGCCTGCTGATAGTTCTCCACGATCGCCACCCATGTCCGCCCGATTGCAAGTCCGCTGCCATTGAGCGTGTGCACCAGTTCCGTCTTCTTGCCGCCCTCGGGACGATAGCGAATGTTGGCCCGCCGCGCCTGGTAATCGGTGAAGTTCGAGCACGACGAGATCTCGCGAAACAATTGCTGTCCCGGCAGCCAGACTTCGATGTCGTACGTCTTCGCCGCCGACCATCCCATGTCGCCGGTTGACAACGCCATCACGCGATAATGCAGGCCCAGCTTCTGTAGCACGGCTTCCGCATTGCGCGTGAGTTTTTCATGCTCCTCCCAAGACTGTTCCGGCTTGGTGAACTTCACCAGTTCAACCTTCTGGAACTGATGCTGGCGGATGATGCCGCGCACGTCCTTGCCGTACGATCCTGCCTCGCTGCGAAAGCACGGCGTGAACGCCGTGAGCGAGATCGGCAGCCGTGCTCCGTCCAGCGTCTCATCGCGATAAAGATTGGTCACGGGGACTTCCGCGGTAGGGATGAGGTACAGGTTGTGGTCTCCGTGCGGCACCTTGAAGAGATCGGCTTCGAACTTCGGCAACTGCCCGGTCCCGTACATGGAATCGGCATTGACCATGAACGGCGGCAGGACCTCGGTGTAGCCGTGCTCGCGCGTGTGCAGGTCGAGCATGAAGTTCATCAGCGCGCGCTCCAGCTTGGCGCCTAGGTCCCAATACACAGCGAAGCGCGCTCCAGTCAGCTTGGCCGCACGCTCCAGGTCGAGCACTCCCAATTCCTCGCCCAGTTCCCAATGCGGCTTCGGCGCGAAATCGAACTGCGGAGGCGTGCCCCAGCGGCGCACCTCGACATTGTCTTCCGCGCTCTGGCCGACAGGCACGCTGTCGTCGGGAAGGTTGGGAATGCCGGTCAAGATGTTGCGCAACCTTGCGTCCGCCTGCTCAGCGACTTTCTCGGCTTCGGCGATCTTCTCGCGCAGCTCCTTGGTTTGGTTGATCAGAGGGGTCGCGTCCTGCTTTTCTTTCTTGAGCTTCGCGATCTCTTCCGTAGCCTTGTTGCGCTCGGCTTTCAGGGTTTCGGCCTTGGTGATCGCGGCGCGGCGATCGAGATCGATAGCGTGAAAATCACCGAGGATGACTTCGGGATTCATGCCGCGCTGACGGAGTTTTTCCTCAACCAGAGGCAGATGATCGCGAACGAAGGCCAGATCGAGCATAAGAGATCAGAGTACGCGAAGAAGCCGGGATCACAAAACAGGGAAGTTCGTTTTCACCGCGCGTCGGCTGCGCTCAGGGCAGGCTCGGGCACGGAGGGCACGGAGAAGAGCTTGTCATTTCAAAGCCGTCGACGCCCGACGCTGTTAGCTCCTGGCCCCATATTACTGGCTGCTGTTGGCAGAAGGGCCTCGGGTGAATCCATTCCTGGCTGTCGGAGCCGCTAGCGAAGAAAAGAAAGAAAGAGACGAGCGGAGGCGATTGGTGTATAGTGCTTGGGAATTTGGGGAGGCCAGGACTTCCGTTCTGGCTTGGACATTCAAAGGGAGAGAATGGTCATGGGGAACCTAGTAGGACGATTTCGGATCTTGAAGCCCGGGCTAAGCGCAGGCGCGACAACGGCTGCGCTGGCGCTGGCGATAGTGTTTATGCTGACGGTCATTACCACCGGCGCGGCGCACGCGCAAAACTTCCAACTGCTTCACACCTTCCAGGGACCGGACGGGGCGCAACCCTACGCCGGCTTGTCAATGAGGGGAGCAACCCTCTACGGCACCACTCGTACCGGCCACTCGGGCAGCAACTGGGGCGGGGCGTACCTGCTGCGGCCCAACGGATCAGGCTGGGTCTTTCAGAATATCCACATCTTCGACGGTACGATATTAGACCGTGTAGTCTTTGGCCCGAGCGGCGTCCTCTACGGCACCAGCCCGAATAACATAGCGGGCCATCCCTATGGCTATGTTTACAACCTGGAACCGCCAGTGAACGTTTGCACAACCGCACTCTGCAGCTTCTGGAGTTCAACTGTGCTCTATGCCTTCTCGGGGGGTAGTGACGGAGCTACGCCTCTCTATGGCGACCTTACGTTCGACCAAACGGGCAACATGTACGGCACCACCTCCGCCGGGGGAAGCGGCAATGGTGTGGTTTACGAAATGATGGGTTCGGGCAGCAACTGGACGGAGCAGCCTCTTTACGCCTTCTCCGGCAGCCTTGACGGAGGAACTCCTTATAGCGGGGTTATCTTCGACAGCGCCGGCAACCTCTACGGCACGACCACGGCGGGCGGCGCGTCCGGGAACGGCACGGTTTATGAACTGTCGCCCTCGGGAAGTGGCTGGACGGAGCAAGTCCTTTATAGTTTCCAGGGCGGCAGCGACGGAAGTTATCCCGCGGCCGGGCTGATCTTTGACCAGTCAGGCAACCTCTACGGCGCTACCGCTAGCGGCGGCACCGGCAGCGGCGGCACGGTTTTCGAGCTGTCACCCTCGGGTAGCAATTGGACCCATACCGTGCTTTACAACTTTACCGGAAGCACCCAGTGTGGGCCGTGGGGCACGCTTACCTTGCAGGCGGGCAGTCTCTACGGCACAACGGTGTGCGATGGGGCAAATAACAACGGCAACGTTTTCGAGCTGACACCTTCCGGCAGCAGTTGGACGTACCGCTCGTTGTACGACTTCACGGGCGGCAACGACGGGAGCAGACCGTACTGTAACGTCACACTCGACGCGGCCGGTGACATTTTTGGCACGGCCACCATTGCCGGCGAGTATGACGCTGGTACCGTCTGGGAGATCACGCCGTAAGGCAGTGGACAGTGGGTTAGTGGATAGTTTGCCAGGCTCGCGCTGTAGGCCAGGCGCCAAGTGGTATGTGCTCTCACTCCGCCGTCGCGTCGTGCCTGCGAGCGGGGATTGGTGTCTTCTGGTGGGAGCCGACTTCCACCTGTAGCGCGTGCAATTCTGAGCAAATGAATCCTTTCCGGAAGACGGGTTGTACAATACCGTCTTCTCGAAGTGTGAAAAACAATGCGGGCCAACCAATCCCGCATTTCCCGGTAATTCGGGGAGGATGACGATTATGGGTAGTGGCCCGATTATGGCGCAGAGGTGGCCGCAGACGACAAGCCCCGCGGAGGGCACTATCGTTGAGACCGTTATACAGTTCGAGCAGCAGTGGGCCTCGGCCGCCAAGACCAACGATCCCGCCAAAGTTGCTCCGCTGCTGTCCGAGGTGTTTGTCGATATGGACGCTGACGGAAGTATGCACAACAAGTCTGAGAGCCTCGCCAGAATCAAAAGCGACAAGTGGAGTGTCAACGAAGTCAGTAACATCAAAGTCGTCGTGCACGGGAACATGGCCATCGCCACGGGCGCATGGCACGGCAAAGGCACCCTGGCCAACGGCAAGATGGTCGACGCGCACGAGCACTGGCTCGATACCTGGCTAAAGAATGGCAAGTGGCAATGCATCGCCAGCGCCAGTGCCCCTGTGAAGGCATAGGCGTTGCGAGCGCATTCTTGCCAGGTTCTACCTCCCTATCGCAGCATTGTCTGAGCGGTACTGATGCGATCTTTGTCCGGGAATTGGCGCAGTCTCCTGGCCAGCGCAAAGCGATCTGAGAGAGTCTTGCGGGGACTGCGGAATTCTCCCCTTGGCAACCCCACTCCTCACACGACGAATTGCCCTGCTGCCTCCGTCGCCTTTGTTCCAACATCGTGAACTGCCATTTTGAGCCACATAAGGACGGGGCGAGCGTCAATTTTCGGACCAGGCACCAAAATCTTCTTGACATATGCACCGTTTGGTCTCAGTATTTCCGGAACGAAGGCGAAGCAGGTTTTCGACATGTGGGGTTTCAGCGGGAAAATTTCTGATGTGCCGCCGGCTTGTCTTCGTTAATCGCTGCTTACGTCCGTTGCTGAAGTAACCATTCGCAGGCTTTTCGGGATTCTCCTCAAGGCGGGTAATAGGAATGCCCAGGCCGAGCAACTTCTCACCGACCCTGTCTAGTTCTCCTGATCGCCCTGCTTCGCTCAATGACAATCGAAGAGAGGAAAGCCTTATGAAAGATCCACATGAAAATGGCCAGGGCGCCACGCCTGTCGAGGGCGAGACGACCCATCACGATGAAGAACGGCGTCAAAAAGACGCCCCCAACGACAACAGCCGCCGCAAGTTCATGGGCAAAGTGGGCATCGGCAGCGCCGCCGCTGTCGCGCTGGCGGCGATTCCTTTGGAACCGCTAATTGAAGGTAAGCACGGTGCGGCCGAGGCCTCGGTCGTGCCCTATAGTTCCCGGGCCCGCGCCGCAGCCAGCTTCGGGTACCGCGAGGGCACCGCCCAGAACGAAGACATCGACATCGGCGAACTGCCGGACAACGGCGACGCCGCACGATTCACCGACTTCAGCGGCAGTTGGAGCAAGTGCCTGCCGCATCCCTATCTCGGGATCGTCACCCCTTCCGCATGGTTAAGCCTCACCTACGCACTTCAGACCGGGCGTTTCCAGGACTTCCAAAACATCCAGGTAGGAAATCCCGGTGGGCCAGGTTTCACCGGCACACTCAACGGCCCGCTGGGGTCATTGGCATATGACCTGGAAGGACGGGACTCCCACGCCACCAACATTCCGCCCGCGCCCTCCGTCACCAGCGCACAGACAGCCGCGGAACAGGTCGAACACTATTGGGCCTCCCAGATCCGCGACGTACAGTTCACCGATTACGCCAACAACTCCCTGGTAGCCCAGGCCTGCGCCGACATGAACAACCTGTCGTACATACGCGGTAGCCAGAACAACGAATATCAGTACCCGGTCACGCCGCAGAACCTGTTCCGCGGGACGTTCAACCCGAGCAACCCGAACGACGGCAACCTAGTGGGGCCGTACATCTCGCAGTTCCTCCTCCAACCGACCATGCTGGGTGTGCAGCCTTTGTCCCAGATGTTCCAGAGATTCCTCTCGGTCAGTGAAGGCGGGGCTGACTACTGCACCCAGCCGGCAGAGTATCTCGCCATAGAAAGCGGCTTCCCGCCGGATGTCAGTCTGCGGTTCGACAATACGTATCGCTTCGTCCGTATGGGCCGGGACATGACCGCTTACACCCACGTGGACGTGCTCCATCAGGAATACTTTGTCGCTGCGCTGGTCCTTGCGGGCATCGGTGCCCCAGTTAACCCGGGCAACCCATATATCGGCTCGCTCAGCGAACACGGCTTCGGCACCTTTGGTAGCGCTAGCTCCCAGGCTGGTCCGGTGGACGCTGTAGGAACCGTCCCCGAGATGGCCACGCGGGCGTTAAAAGCTGCCTGGTTTCACAAGTGGGTTGTCAATCTGCGGCAGCGTCCGGAAGAAGTTGGCGCATTGCTGCAAGCCCTCATGACCAACCAGCATCCCATGCCGCAGGCGTCACAGTACCTGCATCCGGACCTGCTGAATTCAGCCGCGCTGCCCCTCATCCACCGGAAGTACGGCACCTACCTGCTGCCGCTGGCCTTCCCCGAAGGTGCACCTTCACATCCTTGCTACCCAACAGGACACGGTACCGTGGCCGGCGCCTGCATTGCCGCAGTCAAGTTCTTCTTTGACGGCACCCAGAATATGCGGCAACTGCTGGTTGATGCAGGGTCAGATATCATGGTACCCAGCCAGGACGGACTCTCTCTCGTTCCTTACACGGGCCGTGATCGCGACGAGTTGACCGTCAACGGTGAGTTAGCCAAGCTCGGCTACAACGTCACCTTCGGCCACGGCATCCACGCCGGCATTCACTTCCGCAGCTCCAGCCTGTACTCGCTGCTGCTGGGCGAAGCGGTGGGGCTCAGCGTGCTGTATGACCGCGCTAACTCCTACGCCGAGCCGTTCAACATCCAGATCACGAAGTTCGACGGCACGATAGCAACCCTCACCAATGAGCCGTAATCAACCCGGGTCGGGCCCACCCTGTCGCCAGAACAAGGCGGCAGGGTGGGCACTCGGCCTAGCTGAGAGCCAAAAGCTTAAGAGCCACACCGGTTTCGGAGTTAGTGTAGACCGGGCAGAGCCAGCCTTCAGGCTGGCGTCTAGGCAACCCACTCGATAAGGCTTGGGCCGCTGCGGTCATTCTCATAATGACCGCAGCGGCCCAAGCGGTTCTCTTGTCCGGCAGCGAAACGCGGCGCTAAAGAGGCTGTTACGAAACGTATGCCGTCCCTACGGGACTCGCATTCTTTTCCACTTGGACCCAGCACTCCGCCTTCGGCTCCGTGCTGGGCTAGACTGTTCCGTGCCTACGGCACTTGGATTTCGTTGTTTTGTTCCACCGCGGAAAAGACGAGCTGAGTTTCGTAACAGCCTCTAAAGCGCCGCTCTACCCGTGCTCGCCGGACTACACTAACTCTGAAACCGCTTTAAGAGCCTCTTTCCACCGACTCGAAGTCTTGCTGCTTGGTCGCCAATTGCCGGCGCCACCGGGCAGCGGCTTCGACGAAGGCGCGAAACATGGCGCGCGAGGCCGATTCGCTCTCGTACGTGCGCTCCGGATGCCATTGCACGCCGAGTACAAATTGATCGGGCGAGGTCCCTTCAACCGCCTCTTTCACGCCGTCCTCAGGACACCACGCCACTAGCCGCAATCCATCGCCGAGCACATCAGGGGCCTGATGATGGCTGGAATTAACCTGGATCACCGCGTCGTTGCTGTTGGGCAGCGCGCCCACCTGGCGCAGGATGGCCGCCAGCTTCGATTCGGGATCGATCTGTACGCGATGCGCTTGCGACACTTTGTGTCCGGCCTTGTGGTTCACAGCTTGGGGCAACTCCTGGTTCAGCGATCCGGTGCGCCACACGTTCAGCGACTGCAGGCCGTAGCAGATGCCAAATACCGGCTTGCGCATGTTATAGGCGTCCTGTAGGAGCAGCTCGTCAGTGCTGTCGCGAAACAGATCGGCGGCAGCGGTATCGGGGTGCCGCGCTGCGCCATATTTCTCCGGATCGACGTCGGCCGGGCTGCCGGGAAGCAACACGCCGTCGCACGCCTTCACCGCCTGGGCAATCTGCGAGGGAGTGGCATTCACATCGATGATGACGGGCTCGCCGCCCGCCTGGCGCACCGCCCGCTCATACTGTGGCAGAGCGATGGTCACATAAAGCGGCCGCTTGGAGTTGGGCACCGGAATGGCAATACGGGGCTTCATGGCTCTTGTCTTTCGATAGAACGCAGCGTCTTCGTCGAAGTTGAAGGGGCGCACCTTTAGGTGCGCCGTTCTGGCCGCCGCGATTTTGTCATCCCGAGCCGACTTTAGTCGGCGAGGGATCTGCTTTTCGATTCCTCAAGCCTTGTTACGTGTTCAACGTTACGTGTTCAACGTCGCCTTCACCGCCGGCGTTCAGTTGCGGGATGCGACTGGGATGGGAATCGTACGACTTGGCAATCACCTGCCGCACCTGCGCCGCCAGTTTCTCCATATCGCGAAGGCGCATGCCAGTCGTGGGAATCGGCTCGCCGATTACCAGATCAACCTCCCCTGGAATCATATGAAAGCTGTTCATCGGCAGCAGTTCGTAGCTTCCCACAATGGCGATCGGCACCACCGGCGCCTGAGCTCGAATGGCAACATAGAACGCTCCGTTCATGAACTCCTGCAACTGCCCGGTTCGCGAGCGCCCGCCCTCAGGGAAAACCACCAGCGGCATGCCCTTGCGCAGCGCCTCGCCCGCGCGATTCAAACTGCGGAGAGAAGCGTGCGCGTCGCCATACACAATAGGAATTTGCCCGGAGCGCTTCAGATACCAACCCAGAAATGGATAACGAAATAATTCCCGCTTGGCCATGATGCGAAACTTCCCCGGCAGGCTGGCATAGAGCACAGGAATATCCACCGCCGATAGATGATTGACCGCATAAATCGCGGGTTGCGACGGGTGCAGGTGTTCCAGACCTTCAACCCGCACCCGAATGCCGACTGTCTTCAGGATCAGACGCGCCCAGAGGCGCGCAATCCAGTGCTGCGCCCGGCCGCTGCCGTCGAACAAGGAACACAGCAATGCAAGCGTGCCCAGAATGCCGGTATACAGATACACGATGGGTATGCAGAAGCAATAGGAGCGCAGGCGAGTGAACAGCGTGCCGCGCCGCTGGGCTTGAGCTGCGAGTTGTCGATCAGCGGCGGTCATAAAGAAAGCAACTAGCAATTAGCAACTAGCAACTAGCTCCGTGCTTCGAGCCAGAAGCTAAGAACCCAATATTTATTTCTCCGTGTCTCCGTGGTGTCCTCCGTGTCTCCGTGGTGAAAAAGATGTCTCCTACGCCGCAATTCCCATCGCCTGCATGGCTTCGCCGACCAGGAAAATCGATCCGGTCACCACAATCAATCCCTCTGGCTTGCTCACCGTGCGGGCCCGCGCCAGGGCCGCAGATACCGCGGGCTCCTCATACAGCACTGCTCCGGTGTGCGATGCAGCTTGCCGCAACTCGCTAGTTGTGGCGCTGCGCGGGTTGTTCACCTGCGTCACCACCACGTGCTCGGCAATCGGAAACAGGATCTCGGCCATTTCCCGGAAGGCCTTGTCGCGCATGGCGGCGAAAACCAAGGTCAATTCGCGGCCGGCAAAATTCTCCGACAGCGCCGAGCGCAGCGCCCATGCGCCTGCCGAATTATGCGCCACATCCAGCACCATCTCTCGCCGATGCGTTGCGGCCGACGGCGGAAGCACCTGGAAGCGTCCCGGCCATTGCGTCTCGCGAATGCCTTGCTCCACCTGCTGCGCCGTGACCTTGAATCCAAACTGCCCCAGCTCTTCCGCCGTGGCAATCGCCAGTGCGAGGTTGCGCAACTGATGCCGTCCCACCAGCGGCGAATCTACTTCGATCTCCTCGCCCATGACGGTTAGCGGATAGCGGCTTCGACCGGACACAGGGACAACGCGTCCCGCGAGATAGGCCGCAGCTCCAGGAGATAGGGGCGGCACATACTTCGCAGCGCTGACGCCACGCGCATTGTTTTCCAGAATCGCGTGTCCGATCACGTCATTTGCCTCCGGATGCTGCGGCAGTGTCACCACCACTCCGTTCTTGCGAACGATGCCCACCTTCTCGCGCGCGATCTCGGCAATCGTGTCGCCCAAATACTTCTGATGATCGAGCGAGATGTCGGCGATCACGGAGATCGCCGGCTCCACGACGTTGGTCGCATCCAGCCGTCCGCCCATGCCGACCTCAAGGACTGCGATCTCCACGCCGACGCTGGCGAAGTACTCGAAAGCCATCGCGGTCAGCATCTCGAAGAAGCTGGGATGCCAGGGCAGCCTGCCGGAATGCATAAGCTGTTGCGCCACGCGCTCCACGCGATCGTGAATCGCCCCGAACTCGGCATCGGATATCATCTCGCCATTCACCTGAAGCCGCTCGTTAATGCGAGTCAGGTGCGGCGAAGTGTAGAGCCCGGTGCGGTATCCCGCAACTCGCATGATCGACGAAAGAGTTGCGGCGGTCGATCCCTTGCCGTTCGTCCCCGCGATCAGCACGCTGGCAAAACGCCGCTCGGGGCGGCCCAGCTCCTGCAACATCTCCCGCACGTAGGCCAGATCGAACTTGTGCGAAGGCGTCGAGGCCAGTTCGTGGCCGAGCGCGTAAAGCTGCTCTACCGTGCTTTGGTAGGACATGAAGTTGATTTCAGATTACAACACTTTGAATGGGGGTTCGAGGGATCGGCGCGTCAGGTAGAGGGATGGTTCGATTTCCTGAGAATCGCCAAAAGGACGACGAAAGCCGTTGCCACAATAAGCCAGAAAACGAAGCGCCCGAAAAGTCAAGAGCGATGATTCTTGACTTTCGAAGTTTCTACGGGGTACTCTGGCGCACATAGAAGGGCTTGGCTATGAACGACGCGCGCTGGCCTCTCCGACGTTCGGTCCGCAACTGCTATTTGGCGCCAAGCCTACTCCTCGCAATCTTTGCCGTCGCCGCGGTGGCCCAAGAAAACATTCGCCCTAGCCAGTCACAACAAATTGAAGTCGCCGTGTCAGAACGGCTCCCGCCTCGGGGGAGGAAGGTTGCTTGTGGCAAATTACCTGGGAGCGTGTATTTAGCCATAACCAATTATTTGCCTCGACGGGTCGCTGCCATAGTCGAGTCTGGAGGTGTCGACTTACTCTCGGTTGCGATCGCCGCCAACGAAGGCCGGCCTTACGGCCATGCCCTTCCGTCTATCGCGAACCTTTGCGTCCCACCGGGCGAATATGCGATCCACCTTCACGATCCCACCCAGGAGTATCTCCCGGATCACGCCCACGTTCAGGCTCAGCCTTCGCGTATCTACGACATCGATGTCGTGTCGCCCGAGGTATCCGAGCTTCTAGCCGCGTGGGATGAACGGGCGTCAGCCGCAGGTCAGTCGACCACATCCACTTCAGCCTCGATCAGTGCACAGATCGACCGGATAGCCAATGGCGCACACCAGGATCTCCCGGCTCCCGTTCAAACCCCAATCGCTCGTGGCCAAAATCCGGGCTGGTCAATCGAGAACGCAACTGGCTACCAACTTCATCTTTATTTAAGTGGTCCCGCCGAACGCGATTACGTGATCCCAAACGGAAACTCCATTAACGTCGATCTACCGCCGGGCACTTACCGCATAGCAGCTGACGTGTCGAACAAGGCTGTAATCCCGTTCTACGCCGTTAGACAGCTCAATGCTAATGCTCGCTGGACGTCGCACTTCTACATTGGTCGGGAGTAGGCACCGGCGAAATCTGACTTGACTACCACCCTCCACGGGGTAGCATGAAGGGGACATGAAACGCTCGGGCACGGACAAGGATGGCGCAATCTCCACAGAACCCGTCCAGAATAGCCCCTCTCAATTGCCGCGAAGCCACGAGGAAACGCCGCAGGATTACGATTGCGAGCCCTCCGGGAGTCGGCTGTGCGGAAAGAGTTCCTCGTAAGCAGCGGCGACCTCGAGCCCCCCGCGTCTCCTCCAAGCTATTTTGTCACGTGAAGCCCTTCTGGTGAGGCGAACTCTCATAACAATGTCGCCGCAAATGTTTAGGAGAGAGACGATCACCAGAATTGAGAAGACGACACCGAACATACTGGCAGGCCTGTCCTCCGAAGGCCTTTAGAACCCCTTGTCGTCCGTTTGCGAACGGGTTCGGCTTGGGGCGGCGCCTTCTGTTGTAAAATTTGTAGCTTTCTTTCGTCCGGTGCATCTTTTCCTGAGTCGGTTTCGTGTTCACACCGGAAGCAGTCGGTCCAAAGATTCCCGCATCTAAGAGGACTTATGTCGCGATCGGTCGCACCTGGCAGCGTCGAAGGCAGTGCTTCCCGGAATTGTCAGGGAGACGTGTCTGTGCTTCAGAAATACCTGAAGGTCCGGGATACGTCGCTCGAAATCTGCGCTCCGCTGGGCGTCGAGGACCACAATCTTCAGCCCAATCCGGATGCGAGTCCGGCGAAGTGGCATCTGGCGCACACGACGTGGTTCTTCGAGACCTTTGTGCTGTCGCAGCACATGGATGAGTTTCGCCTGTTCCATCCCGCCTTTCGAAATCTTTTCAACTCCTACTACAACGCGGTCGGCGACCGTCCGCTGCGGGCGTTACGGCATATTTTGTCGCGTCCCAGCCTGGACGAGGTTCATGCTTATCGCAGTTATGTGGACGAAGCCATGGTCCACCTGCTGACGCTTGAGCTGCCTTCGGCCGCGCTTGACCTGATAGCGCTGGGCATCAATCACGAGCAGCAGCACCAGGAGCTGATCGTTACCGATGTGAAAAACGGGCTGTGGGCCAATCCTCTGCGGCCAGCGTATCGAGCCAAGGGAGATCACGCAGTGGCGAATGCTGCGCCATCGCTCCGGTGGCAGAGTTTTCCTGAAGGCATTTATTCCGCCGGCTTTGAAGGCAGCGGCTTCGCCTTCGACAACGAAGGTCCGCGCCACAATGTTTATCTCGAAGCATTTCGCCTGGCTTCGCGCCTGGTGACCAATGGCGAATATCTGGAATTCATGGGCGACGGCGGCTACAGCAATGCGATGCTATGGCTCTCGGATGGATGGGACTGCGTCCGCAATAATCAGTGGACCGCGCCGCTGTATTGGGAGCAGCGCGACGGCGAATGGTGGAACTACAGCATCGAAGGCTTGCAGCCCTTGCAGTTGAATGAGCCGGTCTGCCACATCAGCTACTACGAGGCCGATGCCTTCGCCCGCTGGTCTGGCGCGCGGTTGCCCAGCGAGTTCGAGTGGGAAGTGGCTGCGCGATCATGCCCGCTCGCCGGCAATTTTCTGGAGTCGGGCGCGCTGCATCCGCAACCTGCAACTGCGCCTGAACCGCTCGCGCAAATGTTCGGCGATGTGTGGGAGTGGACGGCAAGTCCTTACGTTGCCTATCCGGGCTTTCAGCCGGCGGCGGGAGCGGTCGGCGAGTACAACAGCAAATTCATGTGCAACCAGATGGTGCTGCGCGGCGGCTCGTGCGCCACGCCGCAGTCGCACATGCGGGCCACCTATCGCAATTTCTTTCCGCCTCATGCGCGCTTTCCTGACGTACGACGCGATTGCTCTCGATGTGCGCCAGGGCCTGACCGCTTCGCCAAAGTATCTTCCCTGCAAACTCTTTTACGATGAGATTGGCTCGCAACTGTTCGAGCAGATTACGGAACTGCCGGAGTATTACCTCACCCGCACCGAGCGCTCTATCCTGGAACAGTATGCCGGCGAGATTCTGGCCCAGGCCGGGCCGTCGCTTACCTTGGTGGAATTGGGCGCGGGTACGGCGGCCAAGACTTGCATCCTGATTGAGGAGCTGTTGCTGCGGCAGAGCCGGGCGCTGTTTTATCCCATCGATGTTTCACCTTCGGCACTGGAGCAGGCGGTGCGGCAGCTCGGCAGGCAATTCCCCTGCTTGCGGGTCAATCCCATTGTCGGCGACTACACCGGTGGTATTCCCGCGCTCAGCCGCATCACGGGCCGCAAGCTGGTCTTGTATATCGGCTCCAGCATGGGCAATTTCGAGCCGCCGCAAGCGATTCGCCTCCTGCGCCGCATTCGGCAAACCCTGCGCTCCGGCGATGCTCTCCTGCTGGGCGCCGACTTTGCCAAGAGCCCGAAAATCCTGCTGCCCGCCTACGACGATGCTCAGGGCGTGACCGCTGCTTTCAACCAGAACGTGCTGGCGCGCTTGAACCGCGAACTGGAAGCCGACTTTGTGGTCGATGCCTTCCGGCACGTCGCGCTGTGGAACCGGCGCTGTTCGCGCATGGAAATTTATCTGGAGAGCATGACCGCGCAAACGGCATTTTTGCCTGCCCTCGATCTCGACATTTCCTTCCAGCCCGGCGAGCGCATTCACACCGAAAACAGCTACAAATACACCGATGCCATGATCGAATCGATCCTGCGCGAGAGCGGCTTCAGCCTGGAGCAATCCTGGTGCGATCGCAAGAGGTGGTTCGGGCTGCACCTGGCGCGGGTGTAGCGAAGGCCCATCTGGTTCCATAACGAGAATCGCCACCGTTCGCGCTTCGGCTCTATCTGGGGACAATGATCAAGCCCGGTGCTTCCTATTCGCGCGGGCCAGCGACTGATCGCGGAACAGTGAAATTCATTCGGGAGGGGTCCCAAAAGAAAGCGCGAGAGGGACACCGAGTACATGTACACCTACGCGCGCCAGAAGTGAATGCGACAGGTCGGGTGTATCACCGAGCGGGTTGAGTTTCTGCCCCGCTTTCTCTACCATCCAAGGTTCGCCAGAGCCGGGCGAAAACTTCCGTGGACAAGCTGAGGATCCTGATCACGCGCCAGCAGATCGCGGCCAAGGTTGCCGAGATGGGGGCGCGCATCACCGCTGACTTTGCCGGCGAGCCGGTCGTCCTGATCGGAGTGCTGAAAGGCGCGACCATTTTTCTCGCCGATCTCGCCCGCCACATTCAGCTCGACGCCAGCTTTGATTTCATCGCGGTTTCCAGCTACGGCAACGCCAGGCAGCACAGCGGGGAAGTCAGGCTGGTAAAGGATGTAGACCAATCCTTAGAGGACAGGAACGTCATTCTGGTGGAAGACCTGCTGGATACCGGCCTG
This sequence comes from Candidatus Korobacteraceae bacterium, assembly GCA_049519235.1. Taxonomy (GTDB): domain Bacteria; phylum Acidobacteriota; class Terriglobia; order Terriglobales; family Acidobacteriaceae; genus Bog-257. The sequence goes on from JBEKQY010000054.1 coordinate 18,467, forward strand.
ACCCTGGTCTATATCAAGAACCTGTTGCAGGCGCATCAGCCGAAAAGCTTTAAGATTGCCGCCCTGCTCGACAAAGTGTCGCGGCGCAGCCAGCCCATTCACGCCGACTATGTTGGCTTTGTGATCCCGGATGAATTTGTCGTAGGATATGGGCTTGACTTTGCCGAGCGTTATCGTAATCTGCCAGATGTTTGGGTTTTGGAATCGAACTCCGATGGGGCATAGAATCTAGCCTGGTCATGTCAGCGTATTCGCCTGTTGTCGCCGGAATACTGGCCCTGCCTGTAGAAGATTGGCGCAGTGCAGCCCAGCTCATCGACCACACTCTTTTGAAGCCGGACGCCACGCGTGGCCAGGTGACCACGCTGTGCCAGGAAGCCGTGGCGTACGGCTTTCACGCGGTCATGGTGAATCCGGCGAACGTGGCGCTGGCTGCGGCCGAGCTGCGCGGAACGCCGGTGAAAGTTGGTACGGTCATCGGCTTTCCTTTGGGCGCAAACCTGACCATCACCAAACTGGTGGAAGCCGAAACGGCGCTGCGCAGTGGCGCCCGTGAGCTCGACGCAGTAATGAATATCGGTGCGCTGAAGTCGGGCCAGCGCGTGCTGGTTCAGAGCGAGATTCGCAGCCTCACCCGGTTGGCGCATCAACACGGCGCCGTCCTGAAGCTCATTCTGGAAAATGCCCTGCTGAGCCAGGAAGAAAAAATCCTGGCCTGCGCGCTGGCCGCCGACGCCGGAGTCGACTTTGTGAAGACCTCCAGCGGACTGGCCGATTCCGGCGCTACCGCCTCCGACGTGGCCCTGATGCGCGGGGTGGTCGGCCTGCACATTGGAGTGAAGGCCGCCGGCGGCATCCGCACCGCGGCGCATCTGCTGGAGATGGTGGATGCGGGAGCGAACCGCATCGGCGCCAGCGCCAGCGTGCAGATCGTGCAGGAAATGGGCGCGCCGGCGAACGAGTGAGCGACGCCGATCTTTGCCGTTGTACTCCGCTGGAGAGTTTCACAGTTGGTGTAGTCCGGCACGCACGCGTAGAGCGGCGCTTTAGCTCCGCGTGGACAAGAGAACCGCTTGGGCCGCTGCGGTCATTGGAAATGACCGCAGCGGCCCAAGCGGTATAAAAGTGAAGTGCCTGGGCGCCAGCCTGAAGGCTGGCTCTACCCGGTCCACACTAACTCCGAAACTGCTCTAGTAGCTTGCTTGCAGCATGTGAAGCAGTGCTCGGAATAATAATTCCGCTTTCAAAAAGCTTTGGCCGCTAGGGTCATCTCATGACCGTGATGGCCAAAGCAGCTTTGGGCGCCGCATTTCTTCCTTCCCAGTTTGGTAGTGTTTCCGATTACGTTCCAGCCCGCACCAAACCTATCGGACATTCGTTGTC
>JBEKQY010000055.1:0-16905 GCA_049519235.1 Candidatus Korobacteraceae bacterium
GGAAGTTCTATCAATCGCAAAGCAAGGCGAAAAGCTCGGCTGTACCGAAGCCCTGTTTTCACTGGGCGACCGGCCTGAGGCGTTGTTTCCTGAGATGCGCGAGACGCTGCGCCGGCTGGGATATCGCAGCACCCCGCATTACTTGCAGGCGATGTGCGAGCTGGTGCTGCGCGAAACGCGCCTGCTGCCGCACGCCAATCCCGGACTGCTGAGCGCGAACTGGATCGAACGCCTGCGCACCTGCAATCCCAGTCTCGGTTTGATGCTGGAGAGCACCAGCACGAATCTCCCAGCAGCTCATCCAGCCAAGCGGACACCGGACAAAGTTCCGGCCTTGCGTCTTAAAATGATTGAAGACGCCGGCAAACTCGGCGTGCCCTTCACTACCGGCATCCTGATCGGCATCGGCGAGACGATGGAGGATCGCGTCGATTCCCTGCTGGCCATCAAGCGCCTGCACGAGCAGTACGGGCACATCCAGGAAGTGATCATCCAGAATTTTCGGGTGAAGGCGCGCATTCCAATGGCCGCGTGGCCCGAGCCTGACACGGACGACATGCTGCGCACGCTGGCCGTCGCCCGCCTGATCCTGCGCGACGTAAACATCCAGGCGCCGCCGAACCTCACCCAGAACGGCTACGAGCGGCTGCTCGAGGGCGGCATCAACGACTGGGGCGGGGTTTCGCCGCTGACGCCGGATTACATCAATCCCGAAGCGCCTTGGCCGCATCTTCTGGAATTGCAGCGCCGCACCGAAGCGGCGGGACAAAAGCTGGTGCAGCGTCTGCCGGTGTATCCGGAATTCGTGGCGAGCGTGGTGGCGCGAGGCGGCCTCCTGGCAAAGCGCCTGCACAATATGTCGGACGTCGATGGATATGCGAGGGCCGCATAGGATGATCGTTGTCTTCACCGGTGGGACGGGCGGGAGCAAGCTGGTGCAGGGCTTGCAGAGGGTCGTTGCGCCGCAAGAGTTGACGGTCATTGTCAACACCGGCGATGACCTGGAGTGGTGGGGGCTGCACATTTCGCCCGATGTCGACTCGGTGCTGTACGGGCTTGCCGGTCTGCTCAGCAAAGACCGCGGATGGGGCGTCGAAGGCGATAGCTTTCGCTGCCTGGAGCGAATGAAGCAGCTCAAGCAGCCATCGTGGTTCGCTCTGGGCGATTTAGATCTGGCGACGCACTTGACGCGCACGGCGCTGCTGCGCGCGGGCAAGACGCTGAGCGAGGCCACGGCTGAGCTGGCGACAAAATTCGGAATTCGCGCGCGCGTGCTGCCCATGTCCGACGATCGCGTCTCCACCATGCTTGACACCGCCAAAGGCGCGCTCACTTTTCAGAAGTATTTTGTCCGCGAGCGGCATCAGGTAGAAGTGCAGGCCGTGCGCTTCGAGGGTGCAGAGCGCGCGCGTCCCGCACCGGGCGTGATCGAGAGTATCGAAGGCGCTGAAGCAATCATCTTTGCGCCGAGCAATCCCGTGAGCAGCATCGGCCCGATTCTGGCCGTGCCCGGGGTTCGCGACGCGCTACGGCGAACCACGGCGCCGATCATTGCAGTCAGTCCAATTGTAGGAGGAGCGGCGGTGTCAGGCCCGGCGGGCGCGCTGATGAAGATGATGGGATGGCCGAGCACAATTGCCGGCGTGGCACAGGCCTACGAAGATTTTCTCGACGTGCTGGTCGCCGACAACGCCGACGACTTAGTCGTCAGCAATCGGCAGTCAGCAATCAGCGGTCAGCAATCAGCAATCACCCAGATCGCCGTCCGACGCCAGACCGATTCGCGATCCACCATCCACGATCCACGACCGATTCCAGTACGCACCGTCTACACCGACACCATCATGCGCTCGATCGACGATAAGCGCGAATTGGCGGCCTTCGTTCTGGACGCCTGCGCCGCCCCGCAAAGTGCGAAGGCCTGACATGCGCGGAATCCTCCTCATCCCTTTCAAGAGCCTGGCGACCGCGAAGCAACGCCTTGCCGAAGCGTTGAACCAGCAGCAACGCTCCCAACTGGCCGAGGCCATGCTGCGCGACGTGCTGACCGCCGCGGCCGGCGTCACGGGCCGCATTGACGTGACTCTGGTCACGGGAGACGCGCAGGCGCAAGCTATGGCGAAGGAATTTGACTTCATGGTGATCGAAGACACGCAGAACGAGAGCGAGACGGCCGCGATTCAAATGGCAACTGAGCAATGCGAGCAGCGCGGTTATGACACGACAATCGTTGTGCCGGGCGACATACCCCTCACCAGCAGCGACGAGTTGCATCGCGTGCTGGATGCCGCGCCCCAGGAGGGCGCGGTCTTCGTTCCTGCCTACGATCGCCGCGGCAGCAACTGCATTCTCCGCCGTCCTGCCTCGCTCATCCCGCTGCGCTTCGGAAACGACAGCTTCCTGCCGCACTGCGAAGCGATGCAGCGCACCGGCAAGGACTTGATCATCCTGGAGATGCCGGGGACCGGCTTGGACATTGACAACCCGCACGAACTGGAATTGCTGGTGCGGTGTGACGGCGACACGAATGCGCAGCGTCTGCTGCGGTCGTGGGGCTTCGGCGAGCGTGATCTCGATGCCTGGGAAGCAGCCGTGTGACGAAACGTCCGCAAGCTGACGCTTCATTCACGACGGGCGAAGTTCGCGCGATCCCAGTGCGTGGCATTCGCGACGTCTTTCCCGGCGACTCCGTCGCTGATCTTGTGGTCGATGCCCTGGCGCTGGGCGGCTTGCGCTTGCACGAGGGCGACATTCTGGTCATCAAGCACAAAATTGTTTCCAAGGCCGAAGATCGCAGGGTCCCACTGGATTCGGTAAGGCCTTCCACATCGGCTCGGCAGTTTGCGGCTAAGAACCGCGCCGACGCGCGCGTGGTGGAGCTCGCGCTGCGCGAGGCCAAGCGCGTGGTCCGCAAGAAGCATGTCCTCATCACCGAAACGCAACACGGATTTGTCTGTGCCAACAGCGGAGTCGATATCTCCAATGTAGACGGCGGCAAGAGCGCGGTGCTGCTGCCCGCCAATCCTGACCGTTCCGCCGCCCAAATTCATCGAAGATTGAAGAAGCGTACCGGGCTGCACATCCCGGTGATCGTTGCCGACAGTTTCGGACGTCCCTGGCGCGAGGGCCTGTGCGAGGTGGCCATCGGCGTTGCCGGGATGAAGGTGATCCATGACTATCGCGGCAAGGCTGACGCCTACGGTTACAAGTTGCACGCTACCGCAGAGGCGGTAGCCGACGAACTGGCCTGCGTCGCAGGCCTGGTTTGCGGCAAAGATTCGCACCTTCCAGCTTGTATAATCCGGGGTTACGCGTATCGGCGTGGAAGCGGAAGCGCGCGCCAGTTGGTGCGCCCTGCGGAAAAAGATTTGTTCCGGTAGCGCGTTGCGGCAAGCCAGTGCGAACCAACGGCAGGTCCCTCGACTCGCGCCGCGACCTCGCCAAATGCAGGCGCGAAGAAAAAGCGGCCGCGCCGCTCGCTCGGGATGACACATCATCGGTGAAGTCCTTGCTCAGATTGACAGGGAGCTGTAATGCAGAACATGAGTTGGTGCAACCGGCAGACGCTTCAGGGCACAACCTGGGACGATGTATCGCGACGAGTTTCGCCTCCTGTGCGCGCCGCGATTGAAAAAGTCATGACCTCGCTCGACGGAGGTCTGCTCAGCCGCGACGAATGCCTGCTGCTGGCCGACTGCGATGGAGACGATCTCTTCGGATTAGTAGTTGCAGCAAATGAACTCCGGCAGCGGTTGGTTGGCGATGTAATCAGCTATGTCATAACCCGCAACATCAACTTCACCAACGTTTGCTTTGTCGGATGCAAGTTTTGCGCCTTCAGCGTCGGCCCGCGCGACCAGACCGCCTATTTCCTTTCACTCGACGAAGTTGCACACAAGTGCCGTGAAGCCGAAGAGTGGGGCGCGACCGAAGTCTGCATTCAGGGCGGACTGCCGCGCAACCTGCCGCCGTTTTACTACCGCGACATTCTGCGCGCGGTGAAGTCCGCCACGCCGAAGATGCACGCTCACGCCTTCTCGCCGATGGAGATGGTCTACGGCGTCGAGCTCACGGGCATGCCGATCCGCGAATACCTGCTGATGCTGAAAGAAAACGGGCTCGACACCTTGCCGGGCACAGCGGCGGAAATCCTCGACGACAGCGTTCGCCATGTGCTCTCGCGCAACAAGCTGACATCGGCGCAATGGCGCGAGGTGATCGAGACCGCGCACCAGTGCGGCATCCGCAGCACCTCGACTATGATGTACGGCCACAGCGAAACGCCAGAACATTGGGTCAACCAGATACTGCTGTTGCGCGAGATTCAGGCTCGCACCGGCGGCTTCACCGAGTTCGTGCCGCTGGGCTTCATTCACGAGAACACGTTGCTGTATGCACAGGGCCTGGCGCGCAGCGGCGGAACGCTGGCAGAGCACGTGAAGGTGCACGCCTTGGCGCGCATGGTGCTTGCCGGCTCCATCAATCACATCCAGGTGTCCTGGGTGAAGCTGGGTCGCGAGGTTTCGCAATTGTCGCTGCTCGCGGGAGCTGACGATTATGGCGGCACGTTGTTCGAGGAAAACATCTCGCGGCTGGCGGGATCGACCGCAGGCCAGTACACCTCGGCGGCAGAATTTCAGGGACGCATCCTCGAGCTGGGCCGCATTCCTGCGCAGCGCAACACACTTTACACGCAATACACCTATCCCGTACCTGGATGTCCGGTTGAACCTGTTGCCGCCGGTGGCAACGCATGATCGCGGTCGTCGGCGGTAGTGGCCCCGAAGGCTCGGGGCTGGCGCTGCGCTGGGCGCGCGCCGGCGAATCGGTGGTGATCGGGTCGCGCGATGGCGAGCGAGCCAAGGCTGCTGCCGCACAGATCGCGGAGAAAGCCGGTGCGCTGGGCAGCGTCGAAGGCGTAGAGAACGCAGTTGCCGTCAAGATGTGCGACATTGTGGTACTCACCGTTCCCTTCGCCGGACAAGCCGAGTTGCTGAAGCAGCTCAAACCTTCGTTTCGCCAGGGCACGGTGCTGATTGACGCTACCGTTCCGCTGGCGGCTGCCGTGGGTGGCCGCCCAACTCGCGTGCTCGGGGTGTGGCAGGGATCGGCCGCCGAGCAGGCGCAGGAGATCGTCGGCAAGAACGTCGCGGTTGCGGCGGCGTTTCACAGCCTATCGGCTACGGTGCTGGCCGGTGATAACGAAATCGATTGCGATGTGATCGTGTGCAGCGACGATGACCGCGCCCGCCAGATCGCATCCGAACTGGCGACCAAGATTCCCGGCGTGCGGGCCATCGATGGCGGCAAGCTGGAGAACGCGCGCATCGTGGAAGCCATGACCGCGCTGCTGATCACCCTCAACATCCGGCACAAGGTGCAGGGAGCGGGATGGAGGGTGACGGGACTAGGAATTTAGAAGGCAGTGGTCAGTGGCTAGTGGCTAGTAAGGCATAGCAAACGCCCATGCCCTGCTGGTTGGCTGAAGTGACCGCATGACGGCCCTAACCTGATAAACTTTTGCCGCACTCTATCTATGGGGCGTTCACCTGCATCGTTACGGACGCAGCTCTTCGCCGATCCCGAGGGCAAGTTCGTGCACGATGTAGTGCTGGATTCCTGCCGCCGCCATCCGTCGAAAATCGCGATCGTCGACACGTCTTGTGTGCCGGCGCGGCGCATCACCTATGCCGCCTACGGCAAGATGGTGGAGCGTGCGGCACGAGGGCTGGTTGCGGCTGGTATTCGCCCCGGCGAGACGATTGGCATTTTCCTGCCCAACTGCTGGGAGTTCGGCGTCGCTTATCACGCGGCAACTCTGGCGGGCGCCATCCCGACTACGCTGAACCCCACCTACCGCGAGCGCGAGGTGCATTACCAACTGGAAAATTCCGATGCGGTCGCCCTCATCACCGACGGCGCGCTGCTCGCGGGAATCAGTCTTGCCAGCCTGCCTTCGCTGCGGCGGGTGTACACCGTGCGCGCTGCGGGGCCGAGCGGATCGCAGCCGTTCGAGTCTCTGTTCGAAGCGGCGGAGAGCGCTAAATTACCCACGCCCGAGCGCGACTCGCGACTCACGCTGGCGGCGCTTCCCTTCTCCAGCGGCACCACGGGCCTTCCCAAGGGCGTGATGCTGTCGCACTACAACCTGGTCGTTAATGTCTATCAGACGCTCATTCCCGGCGAGTACGGCGCGATCGGCGAAGACGATGTCATGCTGTGCTTCCTTCCGCTCTACCACATCTACGGCCTCACGGTCGGCCTCAACCTGGCGCTGATGCGCGGCTGCACGCTGGTGCTGATGCCGCGCTTCGATTGCGCAGGTTCGTTGCAGCTTATCGCCGACGAAGGCGTTACTTTCGCCTTATGCGTGCCGCCCACGCTGCTGGCGTACTGCCAGGCAGCCGAGCAGGGGAAATTTCCGCGCGACCATCGCCTGCGTTGGGTGAAGTCGGGTGCGGCGCCGCTTGCGCCGGAGTTGGCACGCCGCTTTACCGCCAGCACCGGCATCCCGATTCGCCAGGGCTACGGCATGACCGAAGCCTCGCCGGTCACGCACATTGGCTTCCTAGCGCCCGAACTTTACCGGCCCGAGTCCGTCGGCATGCCAGTGGCCCAGACCGACTGCCGCGTGGTGAATGAGAAGGAGCAGGACGTCGCGCCTGGCGAGATCGGTGAACTGGTGATGCGCGGGCCGCAGTTCATGCTGGGCTACTGGAAGTCGCCCGACGCCACTGCCGCGGTCCTGCGTGACGGCTGGTATTGGACAGGCGACATCGTGCGCGTCGATGAGGACGGCTTTTACTACGTGGTCGATCGCCGCAAGGAGATGATGAAGTACAAGGGATTCTCCATTGCGCCCGCCGAGGTGGAGAGCGTGCTGCTAGAACACCCGATGGTGCGCGATTGCGGCGTGGTATCGCGTATCGACGCTGCCGGAGAAGAAATTCCTTGCGCGTTTGTCGTCTTGCGCGAAGGCGAGCCGGCCAATCGCCAGACCGCGGAAGAGCTTCAGGCATTCGTGGCCGAGCGCCTCACACATTACAAGGTGCCACGCGAGGTCTACTTTGTGCAGAAGCTGCCACGCACGGCGTCCGGCAAGATCCTGCGGCGTGAGCTGCGGAAATTGGTCTGAGCTGCGGGCATCGATTCGAGCTTCATCTATTCTTTGCTGTGTGTGTTCACGGTTCAGGCGAAGCGCAGCGGCGAAAACGGTCCCAGATCGAAATCCGGGGAACGTCCCGTGAGCAACTGCGTCATGACCAGCGCGGTCACGGGCGCAAGCATAATCCCGTCGCGATAGTGTCCGGTCGCTGCGTAGTATCCCGGCAGAGAAGTTGCGCCGAGGATCGGAAGTCCGTCCGGCGAGCCCGGACGCAGTCCTGCCCAGGCATCGTGAATGCGCATCTGGCCGATCTCCGGCACAACGTTGGCCGCAGCCCGATGCAGGCGCTGCACGGTGTCGGCATCTACGCGCTTGTCAAATCCCGCTTCCTCCACGGTTGCGCCCAGCAGAATGCGTCCGTCACTGCGGGGGACGATGTACACTTCAGGCGTGCGGACCACGTGCCGAATCAGCGGACCGGAAGCGTGCGCTCCCGCGGGTGGCACCACACAAACCATCTGTCCTTTCACCGGCCGCGTCGGCATTCCCAAAGGCTTGATTTGCGACGCCCACGCTCCCGCACAGTTCACCACTGCTGCCGCGACATAGAATGACTTTGTGGTGCGCGCGCCCGTAGCTCGCCCACCCAGCACGGCAACTTCGGTCACCGCCGAGCCGGTCACGAACTCCACGCCCAGCGTCCGTGCGGCTTTTTCCAACCCTCTGCCAAGCTTGCGCGGATCGACACTGCATTCCGGCAGCAGGTAAGCTCGCCCGCGCAGGGCAAGCCTCGGCTCCAGTTGCGCCAGCTCCGCATCATCAAGCAGCGCTCGTGCGCCTTCGCAAGCGGGCACTTCGGCATCTTCGAAGAACGCGATTGTGCCGTCCGCGCGCAGGTCAGGCGACTGGAACGCCTCCGCCCGCAGCTCAGCGACAAACTCCGGATACATGCGCGCGCTGGCCGCGATCAGTTTGGCCATTTCCGGAGGATTTTGCGGATCGCAGTGCGCGATCATGCCGCCAGCGGCGTGGGTAGCTTCGCGGGCAGGTTCAGACTTCTCCACCATGAGGACGCTCGCGCCGCCGTGCCGCAAGCCCCATGCCAGCGACAACCCAATCACTCCCCCGCCGATGATCACAACATCCCAGCTTTTCACCCTTCGATTGTAGAGGAGGAGGATTGGGAAATCAGAGGCCATCGTGCTGCATGGCGACAGCAAATAGAGCGACGATCACCAAATGAGCAACGTTCCATGCCGCGGTGATGACAAACTTAGCGCGTGTCATCCGGCCCCGCCACGCGGTTTGACTAGGATGTACCGCTGGGAGAGAATACGAAAGGCGCTGAATTGCAGCGCTGTCCTTCCGCAAAGTGGGCCTGTGGCGCAGCTGGGAGCGCGCTTCCATGGCATGGAAGAGGTCGCCGGTTCGATCCCGGCCAGGTCCACCATTTCCCACTCCCCAAGAATTTGAGGCAATCATGGACATACGAACCGTAGGAGTAATCGGGGCGGGCACGATGGGCAATGGTATCGCCCATGTCTTCGCCAAGAATGAGTACAAGGTCGTGCTGGTTGATGTGGAGCAGCGCTTCCTCGATCGCGGACTGGAAACCATCCGCAAGAACCTGGAGCGCGAAGTCGCCAAGGCCAAGCTCACGGCCGAGCAACGCGATCAGGCGCTGGGACGCATCACCGCAGTGACGGACCGCAAGCAGCTCGCGGCTTGCGACTTCATCGTCGAGGCCGCCAGCGAACGCTTGGATATCAAGTCCGAACTGTTTCGCGACCTCGATGCGATGTGCCGGCCGGAGGTAATCCTGAGCTCCAACACTTCGTCCATATCGATTACTAAGCTGGCGGCAGTGACCAAGCGGCCCGACAAGGTCATCGGGATGCATTTCTTCAATCCCGTGCCGGTCATGAAGCTGGTTGAGGTGATCCGCGGACTGGCGACCTCGGACGAGACCTACGCCACGGTCAAGGCCCTGGCGGAGAAGCTGGAGAAAACTCCCGTCGAGGTAAACGACGCCCCCGGATTCGTCTCGAACCGGGTGCTAATGCCGCTGTTGAACGAAGCTATGTATGCCGTGATGGAAGGCGTCGCCACACCCGAAGCCGTGGACGAAGTCTTTAAGCTAGGGATGGCGCACCCCATGGGCCCGCTCACGCTGGCTGATTTCATCGGCCTCGACGTCTGCCTCGACATCATGCGCGTGATGCAGTCCGGCCTCGGCGATCCCAAGTACCGGCCATGTCCGCTGCTTATCAAGATGGTGGACGCAGGCTGGCTCGGCCGTAAGTCAGGACGTGGCTTTTATCAATACTGACAGGGGCCGGTCATCTTCCTTTGGCGTTCGGGATTTTGCCTACCGCACCACGCCTTCCAATGGCGAACTCGCAGTGGCATACAGTTTCTTTGTCATGCGGCCGGCGAGGTAGGCCTGGCGTCCCGCGATCACGGCGTTCTTCATCGCTTCGGCCATGAGCACGGGATCCTGCGCTCCCGCGATGCCGGTGTTCATCAGCACGCCATCGACGCCAAGCTCCATGGCAATCGTTGCGTCCGACGCGGTGCCGACACCGGCGTCGACGATGAGCGGAACGTCAGTGATGATCTCGCGCAGGATGCGGATGCTGGCGCGGTTCTGTATTCCCATGCCGCTGCCGATGGGCGCTCCCAAAGGCATGACGGCGGCCGCGCCGGCATCGATCAGCCGCTTAGCAACAACAATATCATCAGAGGTATACGGTAAAACCGTAAAGCCTTCCTTTACTAGTACACGAGTCGCTTCGATGGTCGCCTGCACATCGGGAAACAATGTCGCCTGGTCGCCGATGACCTCGACCTTTACCCAGTCCGACAGCCCGACCTCGCGACCCAGTCGCGCCGCGCGGATGGCCTCGTCAGCGGTGTAGCAGCCCGCGGTATTGGGCAGCAGGAAGTACTTCTGCGGATCGATGAAGTCGAGCAGCGATTCCTTGCTGCGATCGAGTTCCACGCGGCGCACGGCGACGGTGACCATCTCAGCGCCGCTGGCCGCGATGGCGCGTGCCGTCTCCTGGCCCGATTTGTACTTGCCCGTGCCCACGATGAGCCGCGAGCGAAACTGCCTGCCTGCAATAGTGAATGGGTCCATGGGGACATTGTAAATCGCGGAGCGACCAAGGGCTGTGATGGGCGGCACTCTTGCATCAATGTCTTGCGGCGACGCGCGGCCTCCATCCACGTCATGTTCAACTGTGATCCACCTCACAGACCGGAGCGCGTTTCGCTCCAGAAAATACTCAGGTAGAAGAAGTCTGTCTGTCCCAGTTAAACGTGTTGTGGAGTAAATCGGGGGAGGGAGTGGTGTGCCCAAATTGCCGGGCGCGCATGCGACCAACTCTCCGCAGGAGCGACATTCATGTCTACAAACTCTCGCAAACCAGCGCCGGCAAAACGCTGGCAGCTTTCGGTGGACGGCTGGGCGGTAACCATCGCTCTGGTTCTAGCGCTGCTGGTCCGCCTAGGGCTGATTCACCGCGTGCCCTGGTAACCATCCACCCATCGTCGGAGGAGCAAGCAAGTGGCGGAAGGATCAATCGCTTTACCCCAAGTCCAAACGTTTCGTCCGGGACCGAAATTCGTGCAGCTTATTCCCGGAGTTCTCCTGTTGGCGGCCATCGGATATCTGGGAAAGTTCGTGGAGCAGTCCGTGGCGGTTTACGCCAAGGCCCATCATCTTCATCTTCCCAACATCGAGTACGTGCTGTGGGCCATCGTCTTCGGCATGGTGGTGTCGAACACCATGGGCGTGCCTAGGGTTTTTCTGCCTGGCGTGTTGACCTATGAGTTCTGGCTGAAGGCGGGAATCGTTTTGCTGGGCGCGCGCTTTCTGCTGGGAGATGTGGCCAAACTCGGCGGCATCAGCCTGGCTCTGGTGGTGCTTGAATTGGCAGTCGCGTTCACCTTCATGACCATGCTGGGGAAGTGGTTCGGACTGAAGCCGAAGTTGACCAGCCTGCTGGCAGTGGGATCGGCGGTCTGCGGGGTGTCGGCCATCATCGCCACCAAGGGAGCGATCGATGCCGACGATGAAGACTCGTCCTATGCCATCGCCGCCATCCTGGCATTGGGGGCCATCGCACTGTTCACTTTTCCTCTCATTGGACACTGGCTGCATTTGGGCGATCGTGCTTACGGGCTGTGGGCCGGCCTGGCGGTGGACAACACCGCAGAGGCGACCGCCGCCGGCGCTCTGTATTCCGACGCCGCCGGCAAAATTGCCGTCTTGGCCAAGACTACCCGCAACGCAATGATTGGATTTGTGGTGCTGGGATACGCACTTTATTGGGCGCGCAAAGGGCAGGCGCAGCAAGTGGAAGGCAAGGCGGCTTTTCTGTGGCATAAATTTCCCAAGTTCGTTCTGGGCTTCCTGCTGATTTCGCTTCTCGCCACCGCCGGTCTCTTCAGTCGACCGCAGATCGGCAGCCTGGCCAACCTGTCGCGTTGGGCCTTCCTGCTGACATTCGCCGGCGTAGGCCTGCGAACCAGTCTCAAGGAACTGAAGTTGCAAGGGCTGCGACCCTTCGCGGTGGGCGCCATCGGAGAAGCCGTAATCGCTGTGCTTACGCTCGGAATGGTGCTGGCCGCAGCCAAACTCTTCCAGTTGTGAGAGAGGCTGTGAGCGTACCGAGCGCCATCTCTGGAATTAGCTGGATATCCCAAGCGGCTTGGGTTATACTGTTGTTGTGGCGTCGGTTCGACTGTCTGGAGTGCTGTTCGTTGCTTACCCGCAGGACCACGTGCCGCGCCATGTCCATGGCTTTGTCGAAGAGGCGGAAGTAATTGTGGATCTAGGCGCCGATAGGACAGTCGCACTGGCAGACCGTCCCGATGCCATTCGGCCTGCGAATGCCAAACGTAGTTCGGTGCGGCGCGTTTTGCGGAGTGCGGCGCAACATTTTGACCAACTGGTTCAGTTGTGGGAGAACATGCATGAGTAAATCGAAAGCGACAGTGGCAACGACGGACCAACAGATCGATACTGCGCTGGCGCGGGCCCGGAAGTTTGCGGCCGCCGACCGCCGGGTGATTCGTGCTGAATATGAGAGAAAGCCCGACCTGATCAGTCTGCACCTGGATGACGGCGTCCGAGTGTCGGTTCCTCGCGCCAAGCTAGAGGGTTTGCAGGAAGCGAACGGCTTGCAGCTCTCCAAGATCGAAATTCTCGGCCACGGTACGGGACTGCACTGGCCCCTTCTCGGGGTGGACCATTACGTATCGGGACTTCTCAACTCGGTGTTTGGCACCAGCCGTTGGATGGCAGAGCTTGGCCGGCGCGGGGGCTCCGCCAGCAGCAGAGCGAAGACCGTTGCCGCTCGAGCCAACGGCAGGAAAGGCGGACGGCCAAAGCAGCACGTAGCGTAATTGTTCTCTTGGTGGATAATTTGTTTTGTGTGATGGCTGATAGCTGACGGCGTCCTTCCTGCGTTTGACCCGCTTTCTCGCCCTTCCCTACAATCGAGGATTCCGTACTCATACAGGAAGAATTCATGGCGCTCGAGCTTTTCAATACTCTCTCCGGCGAGGTCGAGGAGTTTCATCCTCTGGAAGACAATCTGGTCCGCATGTATGCCTGCGGGCCGACGGTTTACGACTATGGCCACATCGGCAACTTTCGCACCTTCGTCGTGGTCGACACGCTGCGGCGCTTCCTTAAGCAGAGCGGCTTCCAACTGAAGCACGTGATGAATGTCACCGACGTGGACGACAAGATCATCCGCAACGCGGCGCGTGATGGCGTGACCGTGCAGGAGTATACGAAGAAATATCGTCAGGCATTCCTGGAAGACGCCGACGCGCTGAACATCCAGCATCCTGAGCTGATCGTCAACGCCACCGACCACATTCAGGAGATGGCGCACTTCATCGCCGTGCTGGCGGAAAAGGGTTACGCGTACCGCACCGACGATGGCTCGTATTACTACCGCATCGCGAAGTTTCCGGAGTACGGCAAGCTGTCGAAGAAGGATTTTGCCGGAATGACTGACGGGGCGCGGGTTGACGTCGACGAGTACGACAAGGACAACGCCCGCGACTTTGCGCTGTGGAAGGCCCCGAAACCAGGAGAGGCATTCTGGGAGACGGAGATTGGGCCCGGCCGTCCGGGCTGGCACATCGAGTGCTCGACCATGTCGATGAAGTATCTGGGCGAGACCTTCGACATTCATCTCGGCGGCGAGGACCTGATCTTTCCGCACCACGAAAACGAGATTGCGCAGTCGGAGGCCAAGACCGGCAAGCTCTTCGTGCACGTCTGGGTGCACTCGCGTTTCCTGCTGGTGGAAGGCGAGAAGATGGCCAAGAGCGCGGGCAATTTCTTCACCGTGCGCGACCTGATCCTGATGGGGCACAAGCCGTCGTCGGTCCGCTTTCTGCTGATGTCGGTCCCCTATTCCAAACAGCTCAACTTCACCTTCGATGGCTTGACCCAGGCGGCGAATTCGGTGGAGCGGCTGCGCAACTTCAAGCTGCGGTTGGAAACTTCGCAGTTCCCCGAAGGAAAGAACGCCACGATCGCTGAGATCGCGCAGAAGACTGCCAACGAAATGCGCGCCGCGCTGAACGACGATCTGAACACGGCGCGCGCGCTGGGAGCGGTGTTCGACATGGTGCGCGACGTGAATGCGGCGGCGGATGCGGGGGATGTCCACAAAGACGATGTGCCGGCTCTGCTCAAGGTGCTGGAGCAGTTCGAGGAAATCTTTGCCGTTTTGAAGGACGACGATGCGTCGAAGGTGCGGGCGACGGTGGAGTGGGCGAAGGCCGAGGGATTGCAGGACAAGATCAGTGCGGAGACGGCGGAGCTAGCGAAGGCGGCAGCGCTGGCGGATTCCGATATCGAGAAGTTGGTCGCCGAGCACTCCCAGGCGCGCAACACGCGTGACTTCGCCCGCTCCGATGCCATTCGCGCGCAACTCGCCGATCTCGGCATCATTCTGGAGAACACAAAAGATGGCGTGCGCTGGAAGCGGAAGTGAACCGTTGTCAGTTGTCAGTTGTCAGGTCGAAGTGTGCCTTGAAGGGGCGCAGCTTTAGGGCACTTTCAGAGTTAGTGTAGTCCGGCAAGCACGGGTAGAGCGGCCCAAGCCTTATAAAAGTGAATTGCCTGGACGCCAGCCTGAAGGCTGGCTCTACCCGGTCTACACTAACTCCAAAGCTGTATAGCTACGCCGTTGTGCGGTTCTTTCATTCATCCGGAAGCGGCTTTGCCGGCGACAGAGCTTTCGCGAACCCCCGGCGCTAGCTACCTACGGCACTGTCACCGTCACCTGCGCCGTCGTGCGCCCATACTTATTCGTCGCATTCAGCGTGTAGGTCGTCGTTACCGTCGGATACACCACGACGCTATTGCCGCGAATCGCTCCCACCGACGGCGCCACAATGTTGTATTCGCCATTCGTTTCATTCCAGCTCAGTGTCACCGGCTGACCCGAGCCACTGGACGACGTAGCCGTGAAGCTGTTGATCGTCGGATTTGGCCCGGTGGGAACATTCTGCGGCGTGTACAGCGGCGAAATCAGCAGAACGTCGAAATCGGATGCCGTCACCTGGTGCAGGTTGCCCAGATCATCGTTATTCCAGCGCATATCGGGTGTGCCGGTGATGAACAGCGACGAGCCATTGTCGGCCATGATCATGCCGTACTGCTTCAATGCGGTCAGGATCACCTGGTTGGTGGGCGAATAGCCGGAGATATCGAAGCTGGCCTTCAGCCGCAGGCGCATACCCATGGGCGCAGCGTACTGGTTGTCGGAATTCGGCGCCCAGTGCGAGGCCGGCGGCGTAAATGCCTCTTCGCTGTTTTGCAGGGTCACGCGTATGGCATGGTGGATAGCGCCGGCGGCAATCTCATCATAGCGCACCAGACCCGGAAAGATGGGCAGTCCCGCCGCGTCCGCGGAGGTCCAGGTATAGGGCCGCTGCTCGTTGGCCTCCAGGTCCCAGACCGCTCCGGATCCAGCATCCCACAGACCGGGATTTTGCAGGAACGAATAGTAGAGCTCGTACAGCCAACAATTGCCTTTGTCGATCACCAGCACGTGGCGGTCGCCGTCGTCCGGGTTGGGATAGCCTTCAATCGGTGCGTTGAAAGGAATCGGCATGGGGCCCGGATCGCTTTCATCGCCGTACAAGGTATAGTCGATGTTCACCAGCGGCTGATTGCCAGATACCACAATGTAGGGGATACCGATGCTCTGGCCCTCGTACAAGCCCGATCCGAAGTCGGGATGCAAGGGCGTGCTGCCGCCGATGAAGTTGATGATCGCCGCCGAGTTGGGGTCGACCTGCGCATTGGAGATGTTCGTGTTCCAGAGGCTGCCGGAGGGGAAAGGAACAAAACCGTTCAGGCTGCCTTCCTGCCCCAGGCTGATTCCGTTGCAAAAATTGATCTGCGCGGAGGCAAAGCTGGTGACTAGCAATAACCCGGCTGTCAGCAGCAGATAGCGTAGTGATCTGCGATGCATGGCGATTCTCCTTTTAATTGAGTTCCCACAGAGTAAGAGGCGCTGTTACCGCGAAGCATATCACCGGTCGAGAGGCTTTGGCACAGGTTGTGCGGAAAAAATTGAGAGCAGTCGGGGCCGGTGCCCCGCTCAAGCCGCTTTTGCTTGAGTGGTGTCTTTTGACTTCTACTGACAACCGGCAACTGACAACTACTTCATCACCAACTTGGCGATGGTCTGCAACTGCATGTTCGAGGTGCCTTCGTAGATCTTGCCGATTTTGGAGTCGCGGAAGAACTTCTCCACCGGATAGTCCTTGGTGAATCCGTAGCCACCGTAGATTTCAAGGCACAGCGACGCTACGCGCTCGGCCACCTGCGAGGTGTAGAGCTTGGTCATGGCGGCTTCCTTCACGAAATTCATGCGGGCGTCTTTCATGCGGGCGCAGTTGTAGAGCAACATGCGGGAGGCTTCGATTTCGGTTGCCATCTGCGCGATCTGGAACTGGATGCCCTGGAACTCGGCGATGGCGCGGCCAAACTGCTTGCGCTCCTGCGCGTATTTCACCGCAAACTCCCATGCGCCGCGCGCCAGCCCCACCATCTGCGCGCCAATGCCGATGCGACCCTCATTCAGCGTCTCAATCGCGATTTTGTAGCCCTTGCCGGCTTCGCCCAGCACATTCTCCTTGGGCACGCGGCAGTCGTCCAGGATCAGTTCGCAAGTGCTGGAGGCGCGAATGCCGAGCTTGTCTTCCTTCTTGCCGACGGTGAAGCCGGGGAAATTTTTCTCGACGATGAATGCCGTGATACCCTTGTACCCCGCTGTGGGATCGACCGTGGCCAGCAGGATGAATACACCAGCTTCGTTGCCATTGGTAATCCAGAGCTTCTGGCCGTTCAGCACGTAGTCGCTGCCCTTCAGTTCGGCGCGCGTCTGAAGCGCGAATGCATCCGAGCCCGAGCCGGCTTCGCTGAGTGCGTATGCGCCCACAGTGTCTTTGCAAAGGCGCGGCAGATAGCGCTTCTTCTGATCTGTCGTTGCCCAACGTAGAAGCGCGTTGTTGACCAGCGTGTTCTGGACATCGACGATGACACCGGCCGAGGGATCGACGCGCGACAGCTCCTCAACCGCAAGGATGGCCTCGAAGAACGTGCCGGCTCCGCCGCCGTATTCCTCGGGCACTTCGATGCCCATCAGGCCGAGCTGGAAGAACTGGTCGATGAGCGAGTGCTCGAAGACGCCCTTTTCGTCCATCTCCTTGACATGCGGGCGGACGCTCTCGTCCGCGAATTGGCGGACCGTGTC
>JBEKQY010000056.1:0-16891 GCA_049519235.1 Candidatus Korobacteraceae bacterium
GTCGAAATGTTCAAGAAGCAACTGGACGAAGGCCTGGCGGGCGACAATGCCGGCCTGCTGCTGCGCGGCATTCCGAAGGAAGATGTGGAGCGCGGCATGGTGCTGGCGAAGCCGGGCTCGATCACCCCGCACACCAAGTTCAAGGGCGAGGTGTACGTGCTGTCGAAAGAAGAAGGCGGACGGCACACCCCGTTCTTCAAGGGCTATCGGCCGCAGTTCTACTTCCGCACGACGGACGTGACGGGAGTGGCGACGTTGCCGGCGGGCACGGAGATGGTGATGCCGGGCGACAATGTCAGTCTGGAGATTGAGCTGATCACGCCAGTGGCGATGGAGAAGGGCTTGCGGTTCGCCATCCGCGAAGGCGGACGCACCGTGGGCGCGGGCACGATCACGGAAATCATTGCGTAAGGGCAGCAATTAGCAATTAGCTTCCTGCTTCGATGTCTTAGTTCGGTGTGACTAGCAGCTGTTTGGTTGTTGGTATCGCAGTAGGATCGAGCGAGATCGAGCGCCCTAGGCGCGGAACAGTTTAGCCCAGCACGGAGCGAAGCGGAGTGCTGGGTGGCGTTGAATGAATGACCCCGAGTCCCGTAGGGACGACAGATTTCTAAAACCGGCTCCCAGCGAGCCTTAACAACAAGATCTTTAAGAGATAACTATCGTGATTGGCAAAGAACGAATCCGAATCCGGCTGAAAGCATACGACTATCGCATTCTTGACCAGTCCACCAGCGAGATCGTCAGTACGGCGACGCGCACGGGGGCAACCATCGCGGGACCGATTCCGCTGCCCACGGTGAAGAACAAATACTGTGTGCTGCGCTCGCCCCATGTGGACAAGAAGTCGCGCGAGCAGTTTGAGATTCGCACCCACAAGCGCCTGCTCGACATTCTGGAGCCTACGCAGCAAACGGTGGACGCGCTGATGAAGCTCGAGCTTCCGGCGGGCGTGGACGTGGAGATCAAGGCCTTCGGGAAAGAACATAAGTAACCGCGATTCGCTTCTCGCTGTTCGCTCTTCGCCAGAAGCAAGTCAAGAGTGGGACTTGTCGACTGGCGAAAAGCGAATAGCGAACGGCGAAAAGCGAAATAACAAGGCTTCCGTGACGCAAGTCCCCGATGCGGCAAACATCGGAAACCAGGAAGCGGAGTTGAGGAAACGAATATGGCAGTCGGTGGAATTTTAGGCAAGAAAGTCGGCATGACGCAGCTCTTCGATGACAAGGGTGATGTTCACCCGGTCACGGTGTTGCAGGCCGGCCCGTGCGTTGTGACCCAGCGCAAGACAGTCGACAAGGACGGCTACGATGCCGCTCAGATCGGGCTGGTGGAGTTCGTGAAGGAGTCCCGACTGACCGGCGCGATGAAGGGCCACTTCGCGAAGAACAATCTGCCGCCGCTGCGCTTTCTGCGCGAAGTGCCGGTCGTGATCGATCCGGAGACGCAGGACAGCACCAAGGTCGGCGACAAAGTTCTAGTGGACATTTTCGAGGGCGAGAGATTTGTCGATGTCGCCGGCACCAGCAAGGGCCGCGGCTTCGCCGGCGTGGTAAAGCGTCATAAGTTTGCCGGCGGCGCGGCGTCGCACGGCTCGATGTTCCAGATCACCGGCTCGATCGGATCGTCGGCGTTCCCATCGCGCGTCTTCAAAGGCATGCGCATGGCAGGACACATGGGCGTGGATCGCGTGACGGTTCGCAACCTGCGCGTCCTGGGCGTCGACAAAGACGAGAACCTGCTGGTGGTGGAAGGCGCAGTGCCGGGTCATAGGGACGCATACGTGATTATCACCAAGGCAAAGAAGCCGCCGAGAGAGCGTCGTGGATTCAGCGCCGCTGGCATGATCGATCCGTTGAAGGCTTCGAAGCGCGCAGTGGCGAAGAAGAAGTAGTTGCCAGTTGTCGGTTGCAGTTGTCAGTTTTGCTGATGGCGTCCGATGACTGAGAAGCTCGAATTTGTGTTGTGGTTCGTCAACTAAGAACTGAGAACTGACAACCGACAACTGAGAGAAGACATGGCGACGATTGACGTAGTAAATCTGAGTGGCGAAAAGGTAGGCTTCATCGAGCTGGCCGAGGAGGTCTTCGGCGCGGTGAACGAGGACTTGCTGTGGGAGGCGGTGAAACACTACCGCGCCGGGCAACGGGCCGGCACGCACGCTACCAAGAACAAGAAGCTGGTGAGCGGCGCCGGCAAGAAGCTGTGGAAGCAGAAGGGTACCGGACGCGCGCGCGTGGGTTCCATTCGCTCGCCGCTGTGGCGGCATGGCGGCACGGTGCACGGACCGCAGCCCCGCTCTTATGATTACGCATTTCCGCGCAAGAAGCTGCTGGGCGCGCTGCGTTCGGCGCTGGCGGCGAAGTTTGCGGATGGCAAGCTGGTGGTGGTGGAAAACTTCGAGCTGCCGGAAGTGAAGACCAAGGAGTTCCGCAAGACGCTGGACAAGCTGAACGCCAAGAGCACGACCTTGTTGGTGGAGAGCTCGGCGAGCGAAAACCACAATCTTCACCTGAGCTCGCGCAACCTGGAGGGTGTGGAGTTGCTGGCCGGCAATCAGGTCCATCCCTATCACCTGCTGCGTTACGAGAGCGCCATCTTCGCGCGGCCGGCGCTGGAGAAGTTGCAGGATTCGCTGAAGGCCTCGGCGCCCAACCACACCAATACGCGCAAAGTCGGCGCGTCTCGGGGGCCCCGGCAGCGCAGACAGGCGGAGGTGGCGTAATGAAGTCGGCGTATCAGATCATTCGCCGCCCGGTGATCACGGAAAAGGGCTTGGGCGTAAAGGAAACGGAAGCGACGCTGGTCTTCGAAGTTGCCGTCGGGGCAAGCAAGACCGAGATCAAGCAGGCAGTGCAGAGCATTTTCAAGGTGAAGGTGGACTCGGTGCGGACCGCAACGTTTACCGGCAAGGAGCGGCGCCGGGGCAAGTTTACCGGCTATCGTCCCGACTGGAAGAAGGCGTACGTGCGATTGAAGACGGGCCAGAAGATGCCCGAATACGCGGAGAACATTTAGTGGCTAGTGGTCAGTGGCTAGTGGCCAGAGTTTCAAGCGAAGAGCGATTAGCGAAGAGCGAATATGGCAATCAAGACTTACAGACCGGTAACTCCGTCGCGGCGGTTTATCACGACGACGGTCAATGACGACCTGACGACCAACCGGCCGTACAAGCCGCTGACCGAGCCGAAGCAGCGCACGGGCGGACGCCGCAATGCCGGCGACCTGACCATCTGGCATCACGGCGGCGGACACAAGCGCAAGCTGCGTATCATCGACTTCAAGCGCGACAAGGCCGGAATCCCCGCCACCGTCGCCTCCATTGAGTACGATCCCAACCGCTCGGCGCGCATTGCGCTGCTGAACTATGCCGATGGCGAGAAGCGTTACATCGTCTATCCGGTCGGGCTGAAGGTGGGGGCGAAAGTAGTGAGCGGTCCTGACGCCGACATTTTGGTGGGCAATGCATTGCCGCTGCGCAACATTCCCCCCGGCACCACGGTACACAATATCGAACTGAAGCCGGGCAAGGGTGCGCAGATGGCGCGCTCGGCGGGCGCGCAGGCGCAACTGGTTGCCAAAGAAGACGATTACGCGCTGCTCAAACTGCCCTCCGGCGAAACCCGCCGTGTGCTGGTGGATTGCATGGCGACGGTGGGCCAGGTGGGCAACGTCGATCACGAAAACATTTCCATCGGCAAGGCCGGGCGTACGCGCTGGCTGGGAATCCGCCCGACCAACCGCGGCGTGGTCATGAATCCGGTGGACCACCCGCACGGCGGCGGCGAAGGCAAGACCAGCGGCGGACGTCACCCGGTGACGCCCTGGGGCCAGCCGACCCGCGGCTACAAGACGCGCAATAACAAGCGGACCGATAAGTTCATCGTGACCCGCAGACAGAAGTAGGACTGAGACGATATGGCACGTTCAACCAAGAAGGGCCCGTTCATCGATTCGCACCTGCAGGCCAAGGTCGACGGCATGAATGCGCGCAACGAAAAGAAGGTGGTGCGCACCTGGTCGCGCCGCTCCACGGTGATCCCGGAGATGGTGGGACATACGCTGGCGGTGCATAACGGCAAGAAGTTTATCCCGGTGTACATCACGGAAAACATGGTGGGCCACAAGCTGGGCGAGTTCAGCATGACCCGCAGCTTCAAGGGCCACTCGGTGAGGGCGGCGACGGAAACGGCGGCCAAGCCGGCGCCGGCGAGATAAGGAAACAACATGGAATTCACAGCCAAACTGAATTACGTGCGCGTCTCGCCGCAGAAAGCTCGCCTGGTGCTGGACTTGATCAAAGGCCGCAGGGTGGAAGAGGCGCTGGATACGCTGATGTTCACCAAGAAAGGCATTGCACCGGCACTGTACAAGCTGCTGCGCTCGGCGGTGGAGAATGCCAGCTATGTCAGCGCGGAGAAGGGTCTTGATGTCGATCTTGATCGGCTGTTTGTGACCCGGGCGATCGCCAATGACGGGCCCCGCATGAAGCGCATTCGTCCCGCGCCGATGGGACGGGCGTACCGCTTTCAGCGGCGCATCGCACACATCGAGATCGCGCTGGCGGAGAAGGCATCGGCGAACGGCAAGGGCGATCTGGTGCAGAAGGTCGAGGAGGGCGCTCCGGCCAAGAAGGCGGCGAAGAAGGCGCCCGCGAAGAAAGCGGCGGCCAGGAAGGCTCCCGCAAAGAAGAAGGCGCCGGCGAAAAAGTTTGCGGGCAAGAAGTCTGCGAAGAAGAAAAAGTAGGAGATTATGGGACAGAAAGTCCATCCATACGGATTCCGTCTCGGCATCACCAAGCCGTGGAGGTCGCGCTGGTTCGTAGAGCGCGACTACGACAAACTGCTGCTGGAAGACATCAAGCTGAAGGCCGAATTGAAGGACAAGCTCAAGTCGGCCGGCGTCAGCTCCATCGAGATCGAGCGTCCCGGCAACAAGCTGCGCGTCATCATCCGCACCGCGCGTCCGGGCATCATCATCGGACGCAAAGGCACGGAGATCGACAAGCTGAAGCAGGAAATTCAGAAGCGCATCAACCGCGACGTATATGTCGATATCCAGGAAGTGCACAAGCCGGAGCTGGATGCGCAACTGGTCTCGGAAAGCATTGCCTTGCAGTTGGAAAAGCGCGTGGGCTTCCGGCGCGCCATGCGCAAGGCGGTGGATTCGGCGCTGCGCTTCGGCTGCAAAGGGATCAAGGTGCGGGTCAGCGGGCGGCTGAACGGCAACGAAATCGCGCGCTCGGAATGGTATTTACAGGGACGGCTGCCGCTGCACACCCTGCGCGCCGACATCGATTACGGCTTCACCGAAGCCATGACCACGTACGGCGTGATCGGCGTGAAGTGCTGGGTCTACAAGGGTGAGATCTTCAAGGAGAAGCGCCGCGAGCCTCAGGGCGTTACTTCGGGAGCGTTCTAGAAGCAGCGGCCAGTGGCTAGTGGCCAGTGGCCAGTTAAGAACGAGGAAGCGGCAGTTAGGTAGAGGTGGTGTGCAGGATTGCGCCACTAATTGGAGATGCTGGCGGCATTGGCTGAAGGAATTGGGGTTTTCTAGTCACTAGCCACTGACCACTAGCCACTGAACACTATGCTGATGCCAAAGAAAGTGAAGTATCGCAAACAACAGCGCGGCCGCATGTGCGGCAAGGCGTGGCGTGGCGGCGAGCTGTCGTTCGGCGACTACGGATTGAAGGTCCTGGAGCCGGGCTGGATTACTGACCGCCAAATTGAAGCCAGCCGTGTGGCTATGACCCGCTTCATCAAGCGTGGCGGCAAGATCTGGATTCGATTGTTTCCCGACAAGCCAGTCACCAAGAAGCCGGCGGAAACCCGTATGGGCAAAGGCAAGGGCGCGCCGGATCACTGGGTCGCGGTGGTGCGCCCAGGCAAGATCCTCTTCGAGATGGAAGGCGTGCCCGCGACGGAAGCGGCCGAGGCAATGCGGCTGGCTTCGCACAAGCTGCCTCTGCGGACGAAGTTCGTGCAGCGGGAAAAGGCAGTGGCTAGTGGCCAGTGACCAGTGGTCAGTAGAAATCGCGACAAGAGGCAGGCTGGTGAGAAGCGGTTGTGGCTATTCGGTTTTTTCTAGCCGCTGACCACTAGTCACTAGCCACTAAAGGGTTCAACGATGAACGTAGATAAAATACGCAACCTGACCGGCATTGAGCTGGAACATCAGCAGCGCGAGCTGTCGGACCAGCTCTTCAAGATGAAGTTTCAGCTCAAGATGGGGCAGACCGAGAGCCTGAAGAAGATCCGCGAGCTGAAGAAGGACATTGCGCGGGTGAAGACGGTGATGCGCCAGAAGGAAATTGCCGGCGGCAATGGAGCATCGGCTTCGAAAGCGCCGGTAGCCAGCGTGCCCGCACCGGCGAAGAAGGCGGCCAACAAGAAGGCTGCGACGGAGAAAAAGTAATCCATGGCCGAAACAACAACTAGTAACGCTAAGGCTGCCGGCCGCCGCAAGATCCTGATCGGCAAAGTAGTGTCCACCAAGATGGCCAAGACCATCGTGATCGAAGTGCGGCGGCAGAAAGCTCACCCTTTCTACAAAAGGGTGGTAACGCGGAGCAAGAGGTTCTACGCGCATGACGAGCAGGGCACGGCGCACCTTGGCGACGTGGTGAAGATTGAGGAGACGCGTCCCTTGTCAAAACTGAAGCGGTGGCAGTTGAAGGAAATCGTGCAGCGTGCGGCGCTGGTAGCTCCGGTGGAAGAAGCGGTGGGCGAGAACGCCTAATAGCTGCACCTGGCATTTAGCACTTAGCACTTAGCCAAAGCAGGGGGTGCAAAGTGGTTTTGGCTAATTGCTAACTGCTAATTGCTAATTGCCCAACCGCGAGGGCGTCTCGAAGGAGAAGAGATTATGGCAGTGATGATGAGGACCATGCTCGATGTCGCCGACAATTCCGGCGCCCGCAAGTTGCAGATGATCCTGCCGCTGGGCGGCTCTACCGGTTTGGTCGCCGGATTGGGAGACGTGATTACCGCCTCGGTGAAGGAAGCTTCGCCTGATGGCACGGCCAAGAAGGGCACGGTAGTAAAGGCCGTAATTGTGCGTACCCGCAAGGAGCATCGGCGGCGCGACGGCACCTATATCCGCTTCGACCAGAATGCAGCCGTGCTGATCAATGACGTGCACGAGCCGGTGGGCACCCGCGTCTTCGGTCCGGTGGCCCGCGAGCTGCGCGAGAAGAAGTTTCTAAAGATTGCTTCCTTGGCGCCGGAAGTGCTGTAGGAGCAACTAGCAACTAGCTGTTAGGAGCGCAAGGGTTTTAGCTAATTGCTAATTGCTAGTCGCTAATTGCTAGTCGCTAAGGGGTTTTGAGAGATGCAGAAAGCAGTAGACATTCGCCGCAACGATCAGGTGCGGGTGATTACCGGACGAGATAAAGGCAAGCAGGGTCGCGTGCTGCGCGTGATGCCTGACAAGGGCAAGGTGCTGGTGGAGCACGTGATGATGGTAAAGAAGAACGTGCGGCCGAACCCGCAGAAGAACATTAAGGGCGGCATCGCCGAGCAGGAGAGCGCCATCTCTATCAGCAACGTAATGCTGATGTGCAACTCCTGCAACCGGCCAGTGCGCGTGGGACATGAATATCACGGCGACCGCCACGTGCGGGTATGCAAGAGCTGCGGAAATACGCTGGAGAAATAGAAGCGGCACTTAGCATTTAGCACTTGGCATTTAGCCACGGCAGTTGCTGGAAAGCGTCGATGGGACTAGCAGGTTTTGCTTTGGCTAAGTGCCAAATGCTAAATACCAAGTGCCCAACGAAGTTCCTCACGAACCGGTAGAACGAACACGCCGAAACCGTGAGAAAGGTAGAAGCAAAGAATGGCAGACGAGAAGAAACAGAAGGCCCAGCAACCGGGTGGGCAGGCCAAGCCGCAAGGCAAGAAGGCGAAGCCGGAACGGGTCGAAGCGGCGGGCGAACAGCCCGGCGGGAAGCCGGCGCGGCCTAAGGCGACGAATCGCGCGACCGCCCGTCTGCGCGACCGCTACGTCAAGGAAGTTTTGCCTGCGCTGATGAAGGAATTCAGCCTGAAGAACCCAATGGCCGCTCCTAAGCTGGAGAAGATCATTTTGAACATGGGCGTGGGCGAGGCGACACAGAACGCGAAGCTCATCGACCCGGCGGTAACCGAAGTCACCCAGATCACGGGCCAGAAGCCGATGGTCACCAAGGCCCGGAAGTCGATTGCGCAGTTCAAGGTCCGCGAGGGAATGCCTATCGGAGTGATGGTGACGCTGCGCGGCGACCGTATGTACGAATTCTTCGATCGGCTGGTGAACGTGGCGCTGCCGCGTGTGCGCGATTTCCGCGGTGTGCCGACCAAGTCCTTTGATGGGCGCGGCAACTTTACCTTGGGCGTGCGCGATCAGTTGATCTTCCCGGAAATCGATTACGCCAAGGTCGAGAAGTTGAAGGGCATGAACATTACCATCGTGACCTCGGCGGGAAGCGACGATCAGGCACGGGCGCTGCTGAAGCATATGGGAATGCCGTTCCGGCAGTAAACAGTTGTCAGTTGCTGGTTGTCAGTTGTCAGTTCGGTAGTTGGAATAGCGACGTTAGCTAATTGCTAAATGCTAATTGCTAACGGCTAACAAAAGGAAACGATGGCTAGAACATCACAAATTGCCAAGACGAATAAGAAGCTCAAGTTCTCGACCCGGCAGCACAACCGCTGCAAGATCTGCGGACGGTCGCGCGGCTATCTGCGCAAGTTTGGCCTTTGCCGGCTGCACTTCCGCGACCTGGCGCTGCGGGGCGAGATTCCCGGGGTTGCGAAGTCGAGTTGGTAAGAAGCAGTGGCTAGTGACTAGTGGCTAGTGGCTAGCGAAAGAGTGAGTACGTCGCCGCTGGTTCTTTCGGCAACGTTGAGAAGCGTTGCAGCGAGGGATTCGCGGAAAGCTAACGGGCGACGATATCAGGAGAAACAAAGCATGAGTTTGACCGATCCGGTCTCGGATTTCTTGACCCGAGTTCGTAACGCCATCAAGGCACGGCAGCAGAAGGTGGACGTTCCCCATTCCAAGCTGAAGGTGGAGATGGCCCGCATTCTGAAGGAAGAAGGCTACATCGCGAACTTCAAAGCGACCGAGGAAGAGGGACACAAGGTCCTGCGAGTGTACCTGAAGTACAGCTCCGATAATTCCTCTCCCATTTCCGACTTGAAGCGCGTTTCTCGACCCGGCTGCCGCGTGTATGTGGGACATACCGACATCCCGCGAGTGCTGGGTGGCATGGGAATCAACATCCTGACCACGCCGAAGGGCGTAATGACCGGCCGCCAGGCGCGAAAAGAAGGCGTGGGCGGCGAAGTGCTGTGCGAGATTTACTAAATAGCTGTCAGCCGTCAGCTGTCAGCTGTCAGTAAAACCGTGCAAGGTTACAGCAAGAGAAGCTTCGGGCGTGCAGTATCAGCTCGAACCAAGTTTAAGATCTGGATGCCAGCGGCTTACAGCGGATGGAACAAGCTGATAGCTGACGGCTGATAGCTGAGAGCTAAAGATTATGTCTCGAATTGGAAAGAAACCGATTGCCTTGCCTAAGGGCGTGACTTATGCCGTGGAGGGCAACACGGTCCGCGTGAAGGGTCCCAAGGGCGAAGTCATCACCCACATGCCCGGCGGCGTCAGGCTGGAACAAAATGATGGGCAACTGTTGGTCGTGCGCGAGGATGACTCGAAGGCCGCGATCCATGGGCTGGTGCGCGCGCTGGTCAACAACTCGGTGGAAGGTGTCACCAAGGGTTGGACTAAGGAGCTGGACATTGTCGGCATCGGCTATCGCGCCGAGTTGAAGGGTAAGGGCACGGTGGTGTTTACCCTGGGATATTCGCACCCTATCGAATACCCGCTGCCTGCTGGCATTGAGGTCGCTATCGATCCCAAGCAGACGCACTTGACTGTCAGCGGGATCGACCGGCAGAAGGTGGGATTTGTCGCGGCTGAAATGCGCGGTTTGCGCCCACCCGATCCGTACAAGAACAAAGGTGTGCGTTATACCGGCGAGCGGCTGAAGAAGAAGGTCGGCAAGACGGGAGCAAAATAGTGGCTAGTGGCCAGTGGCTGGAAAGTGAACGAACCAGTAGCCGAGGGCTGATAGCTGACGGCTGAGAGCTAAAAACGATGCTAGCGAAGACTTCAAAAGATCAGACACGGCAGAAGGTACATACCCGAATCCGCAAGAGGCTCCTGGGCACAACCGAGCGTCCGCGGCTCAATGTTTATCGCTCGGTGAATCATATTTACGCGCAGGTCATCGACGACGCGAAAGGCGTGACCCTGGTCGCGGCCGCATCTGTCGAAAAGGGCAAAGGCATTAAGGGCGACAAACGGCCCACCGGCGGCAACGTGAGCTCCGCGAAGGAAGTGGGCAAGCTGATCGCGGAGCGCGCCAAAGACAAAGGTATTAAGCAGGTAGTGTTCGATCGCGGCGGATATCTATATCACGGCCGCGTCAAGGCGCTGGCCGATGCGGCGAGAGCGGCGGGTCTGGAGTTCTGAAAGCAGTTGTCAGTGGCCAGTTGTCAGTTGTCGGTGAAGGCACGCCACTGACCCGGTTCGAGTCCGTGTGAGAACTAATTTTTGATGTGCCAGCGGATTGCGACACGCGAGAATAGAACCCCGAAGGGGTGGAATTGCAGTTAGCCCGGGACGGAGCGAAGCGGAGTCCTGGGTAAGCGGAAATGAGGAACCGAGTCCCGTTAGGGACGGCAGAGAGCAACGTAGGGGTCCTTCGACTCCGGTGCGCAAAAGCAGCGCACCTTCGCTCAGGATGACACGGTAATCGAGCGGAATGAACCAGAGTTTTGAGATTGAGTAGGGCGACGGAATCCGATGATGGGAGGCGGCGCCGGGAGATACAACGGTAATGGCAATAGTTAAGAAGAAGCTGGACGCCGGGCAATATCAACTGAAGGACCAGGTAGTCTCGATCAACCGCGTCACCAAGGTCGTGAAGGGCGGCAAGAACCTGTCGTTCGCGGCGCTGGTAGTGGTGGGCGATCCTTCGTCCGCGATCGTGGGTTACGGCTCCGGCAAGGCGAAGGAAGTTCCGCAGGCCATTCGCAAGGGTATCGAATCGGCCAAGAAGAACCTGCTGCGAGTGAATCTGACGCAGACCACGATTCCGCACCAGGTGCTGGGACGCTACGGTTCGGGCATGGTGCTGCTGAAGCCGGCGCCGGAAGGAACGGGCGTGATTGCCGGCGGCGCGGTGCGCGCGGTGATGACTTCGGCCGGAGTCCAGAACGTGCTGACCAAATCCATTGGGACCACCAATCCGCACAACGTGATCAAAGCTACGTTCAATGCGCTGGGCAAGCTGCGCGATCGTAAGGACGTGGCGGCACAGCGCGGCAAGACAGTCGAGGAGCTGTAACCATGGCGCGCATTCGGAAGAAGACAGAAGCGACGGCGGACAAGCCTGGCACGAAGATCCATTTGAAGTGGGTGCGTTCGGCGATTGCCGCTCCGGTGAAGCACAAGCTGGTTATCAAGGGACTGGGCTTTACTCGCCTGAACCAGGTGGTGGAGCGGGAAGACACGCCCTCGATCCGCGGTATGGTGGCGAAGGTACCGCATTTGGTGGAGATAGTGAAGTAGCAGTTGCCAGTAGTCAGTCGCCAGTTGCCAGTCGGGCAGCTGCTGCGACTAGCTCTGGGCAACCGCCATCAGTATTGATCGTTGGGATTTTGCGAACGCAAGCCTCCGCTCATAGTCGGAACTGATTACTGGGTCGGAACTGATTACTGGCTACTGGCAACTGAGGTTGAAATGAATCTTAGTAATTTACGAGCACCACGTAAGTCATCGGAGAACCGCAAGCGCGTGGGCCGTGGTATGGGCTCGGGCATGGGCAAGACCTCGACCCGTGGACACAAGGGCCAGAGATCGCGCAGTGGCTCGCGGATCATGCGCGGCTTTGAAGGCGGCCAGATGCCGTTGCATCGCCGGCTGCCCAAACGCGGCTTCGTCAACATCTTCCGCACCGAATATGAAGTGGTGAACCTGGAGCGGCTGGCCAGCCTGGGCGAGAGCGAGATTACGCCGGAAGTGTTACGCAAGGCTGGGGTGGTGAGCTCCAAGAAGTCGCTGGTGAAGGTACTGGGCCAGGGCGAGCTGTCGAAGGCGCTCACCGTGCACGCGCACAAGTTTTCCAAGTCGGCCCAGGAGAAGATTGAGAAGGCCGGGGGAAAGGTGCAAGTGGTCAGTGGCTAGTGGCCAGTTGCGGCTGGTAAGGGATCATTTCGAAGGGTGAGCTTTTTTTCGCGCGATTGATAGAAGTAGTTGACTGGCCACTGACCACTGGTCACTAGCCACTGAGGTTCAGATGCTTGAGAAGTTAGCCAACGTATTCCGCGTTCCCGATCTGCGAAAGCGCATTCTGTTCACGCTTGGGCTGCTGGCGGTATATCGCCTTGGCGGGCATATTCCGACGCCGGGCATTAATGCCGATAAGCTGGCGCAGTTCTTCGATCAAAACCGTGGCAGCTTCCTGGGTTTCATCGATCTGTTTAGCGGCGGGCAGTTGCGCCGGTTGACGGTGTTTGCGCTCGGCATCATGCCATACATTACGGCGTCCATCATTCTGCAATTGATGACCGTGGTGTACGAGCCGCTGGCCAAGTTGCAAAAGGAAGGCGAGCTGGGCCGCAAGAAGATTACCCAATGGACGCGGTACCTGACTTTGGGCTTGAGCGCCGTCCAGTCGCTGGGCATCGCATTTACTTTGCAACGACAGCCGGATTTCGTCCTTAACCCCGGCCCCGGGTTCGTTCTGATGACGATGTTGACCCTGACCACGGGCAGCGTCTTCATTATGTGGCTGGGCGAGCAGATCACCGAACGCGGCATCGGCAATGGCATGTCACTGCTGATCTTCGCCGGCATCGTTGTAGGTCTGCCGCGCGGCGTCATGGACCTGGCCGAAAAGGTGCAGTCCCAGACTTGGGGCGCTTTTACCGTTCCCGCCATGCTGATGCTGGTGGTGCTGATGGTAGCGGTCGTCGCCTTCATTGTCTTCGTGGAACGTAGCGAGCGCCGCATTCCCGTGCAATATGCCAAGCGCGTGGTCGGACGCAAAATCATGGGTGGGCAATCGACGCACTTGCCGTTGCGCGTGAACTCCGGCGGCGTGATGCCGGTGATCTTCGCCTCGTCGGTGCTGACCTTGCCGCAGACCGCGGGCGCCCTGTTTAAGGACAACCGGTATTTCGGGCCGATGCTGCGCGCGTTGCAGTGGGGCGAGCCGCTGTATACCTTGCTGTACGCAATCGGAATCATCTTCTTCGCCTACTTCTATGTGTCGATTGTCTTCAACCCGACCGAAGTCGCTGACAACATGCGGAAGTATGGCGGCTTTATCCCTGGCATCCGGCCGGGCGCGCGGACTGCGAACTACATCAACGATATTCTGACGCGCATCACGCTAGTAGGCGCTTTTTACTTGATCCTGATTTCGTTTATTCCGGAGTGGATGATCGCCGGCATTCGTCTCAATCACTTGTGGGGTCCGGTAGGAGGATTCTTTGAACGCCTGCCAAGCTGGGTGACGAATGGCTTGGGCGTGAACTTCTACTTCGGCGGAACGTCGTTGCTGATCGTTGTCGGTGTGGCTATGGACACGATCAACCAGGTCGAGTCGCAGTTAGTGATGCGCCACTATGAAGGCTTTACCCCGCGCAGCGGACGAGTGCGCGGACGAAGGGCAACGTGGTAGGAAGCAGTGGCCAGTGGCTAGTGACTAGTGGCCAGTGAAAAGACGCTCAGCATCCCTGGCGGGTGGTTCTACTAGCCACTAGCCACTGATCACTAGCCACTGATTCGGAGCACCGGGAGCTCCGACCCAACGAAGGTACGAAACATGGAAGCGCAGACTTCTGCGGCAGTGGGCGTAAAGACGAACGCGAGCGTGGTGGGTCCCATCATCCTGCTCGGACCTCCGGCGGCGGGAAAGGGAACGCAGGCCAAGCTGATTGCGGAAACCTTCGGTATCCCGCAGATCTCCACTGGAGACATCCTGCGGGGCAATGTGGCCCGGAAGACTGAGCTGGGCATGAAGGCGAAAGCGATCATGGAGCGCGGCGACTTGGTTCCCGACGAACTGGTTTGCGACATGGTGGCGGACCGGTTGCAGCAGGCGGATTGCGTTTGCGGGTTCATCCTGGATGGTTTTCCCCGCACCGTGCCGCAGGCGGAATGGCTGGATGCACATCTGGAGAAGATGCGGGCGGCGAGAAAGGGCGGTGCGACTGGCCAGCAGGCGTGCGCGGCGCCGGTTGTGATCCGGTTAGTAGTAGATTATAATGTTCTACTGCAACGGATTACCGGACGTCGTTCGTGTCCCACCTGCGGGCGGATTTACAACGTCTACCTCCAGCCTCCCAAAGTCCAGGGTATCTGCGATGTTGATCGCACGCCACTTGTGACGCGCCCGGACGATGCGGAGGACGTTTTTGCGGAACGCATGAAGGCCTACGAGCAGCAAACTCTGCCGTTGGTGGGCTACTATCGTGGCCGCGGGCGGCTGATCGAAGTGAATGGTGAGCAGCCGGTGGAAGAGGTAATGGCGCAGGCGTTTAGCGCGATCGAGAATGTCAATCGTTTGTAAGTCGTCTTCCGAGATCGAGAAGATGCGCCGCAGCGGGCGCATTGTTCGGCAGGTCCTGGAAGCGGCGAGAGAAGCAGTGGCGCCGGGACGCTCCACCATGGATCTGGAGCGGGTGGCGGAGCGCAAGATTCGGGATTTGGGCGCCAAGCCGGCGTTCAAGGGCTATTACGACTACCCTTGCGTGCTGTGCACTTCGATCAACAACGAGATTGTGCACGGCATTCCGTCGGAACGGCGGGTACTAAAAGAAGGTGACATCGTTTCCCTCGATTGCGGCGTTGTGCTCGACGGTTATTACGGGGACGCGGCTATCACCGTGCCGGTGGGTGACGGGATCACACCGGAACTGCAGAAGTTGCTCGATGTGACCCGTGAGTCGCTCTCGCAAGGGATTGAAGCGGCCCGCGTGGGAAACACGGTCGGCGATGTTGGCGCAGCAGTGCAGCAGTTGGTGGAATCCAACGGTTTCAGCGTTGTACGCGAGTTCGTGGGACATGGGATTGGCACCCGGCTCCATGAAGATCCGCAAGTCCCAAACTATGGGACCCCGGGACATGGGCCGAAGCTGCGCGCTGGCATGGTACTGGCGATTGAGCCCATGGTGAATATGGGACGTCCTGAGACGCGGCTGCTGGAAGATAAATGGACAGCGGTAACCGAAGACGGAAGCTATAGCGCCCACTTCGAACACTGCATCGCAGTAACGAAGAATGGGCCGGTGATTCTGACGGAGTAGTGGCCAGTGGCTAGTGGTCAGTGGCTAGTGACAACCGGTAGTTGCAATATCAGGATTGAAAGCTAGCCACTGACCACTGGTCACTGGCAACTGGGTGTGAATGAGTAAGGAAGACGCGATTGAAGTGATGGCAGTGGTGATCGAGCCCCTGCCCAATGCGATGTTCAAAGTGGAGCTGGAGAACAAGCACCAGGTGCTGGCGCATGTCTCCGGCAAGATGCGCAAGAACTTCATTCGCATCCTTCCAGGCGACCGCGTAGCGGTGGAATTGTCGCCGTACGATTTGACCCGCGGACGAATTGTGTATCGGTACAAATAGTAACTAGCAGCTAGCAATTAGCGAAAATCCACCGCGCCGTAGGCGCGGAACAGCTTAGCCCAGGACGGAGCGAAGCGGAGTCCTGGGTAGCATGAAAAAGAGATCTGAGTCCCGTAGGGACGGCAGAAAAGCGGGTCCCTCCGCTCGGGCTGAAGCCCTCGGTCGGGATGACAATTTTATAGGGGCTGGGGGCGCTGCGCTGAAGCGCCGCTCTGCCGAAAGCTTTTGAAGGGACGTTAGGGCATCATGAAAGTCAGGGCATCGGTAAAGAAGATTTGTGACAAGTGCAAGGTGATTCGCCGCCATGGCGTGGTGCGGGTTATCTGCGAGAACTCGAAACACAAACAGAGGCAAGGCTAATTAAAGGCATTCAGCAATTAGCATTTGGCACTTAGCTAAATGCTAAATGCCAAAGGCTAAAGGCGGTTTTATGGCACGTATTGCAGGCGTGGATCTTCCGCGCAACAAGCACATCAGGATCGCGCTGACCTACATCTACGGCATCGGCACCTCGCGCTCGGCCAATATTCTCGGCTCGGCCAATGTAGAGCCTACCAAGAAGGTCAGCGATCTCAATGAAGATGAAGTCAACCGCATTCGTCAGGTCATTGAGCAGGAAGGCAACGTCGAGGGCGATCTGCGCAAAGACATTTCGATGCACATCAAGCGCCTGATTGAAATCGGCTCGTATCGTGGGTACCGCCATCGCCGCAGCCTGCCGGTCCGCGGCCAGCGCACCCATACCAACGCCCGCACCCGCAAGGGACCGCGTAGGGGCACGATAGCCCAGAAGAAGAAATCGAGCGCGAAGACATAAATTTATGGCTAAAGCAGCAGGTTCCGCCGCAGGCGACAAAAAAGGCAAGACCAAGAAGTTCAAGAAGAAGGAGCGCAAGCACGTGCCGCATGGCTTGGTGCATGTGCAGGCCTCCTTCAACAACACCATCGTCACCATCTCGGACCCGGCCGGGAACACCGTGTCGTGGAAGAGTTCGGGATCGCTGGGGTTTCGCGGATCGCGCAAGGGAACGCCCTTCGCCGCGCAGCAGGCCGCGATGAACGCCGCCAACCAGGCGCGCGATCACGGGATGCGGAGCGTGGACGTGCGGGTGAGCGGCCCTGGTTCGGGACGTGAATCGGCGGTGCGCGCGTTGTCGGCTGCGGGGCTCGATGTCCGCACCATCCGGGATGTCACGCCGGTGCCGCATAA